>NZ_JBSGVW010000018.1:0-39759 GCF_053608645.1 Streptomyces sp. NPDC055013 | reverse complement strand
TTTGGGTACGGCGTTGGCGGTGATCTGGTCGCTCTGGCCGCCCTTGGGTGCCTGGACGGCCTCGGCCTTGGTGATCTTCCCGCCGGCGACGGTGACACGGACCTGGACGGCGCCGTACTGGGTCTGGACGGCGTCACCGGTGACCGTGGCGGCCTGGGCGGAGCCGCCCGAGCCCTGGGAGCCGGCGCTCGCGTTCGCCTTGTCGATCGCCGACTGGACGGACTTCTTGTAGCCGTTGCTGGTGTACGTCGCCCCGGACACGGCGTCGACGTTCGCGCTCTGCGCGGTGACCACCGCCTGGTTGAGCTTGGGTACGGCGTTCGCGGTGATCTGGTCGCTCTGGCCGCCCTTGGGTGCCTGGACCGCCTCGGCCTTGGTGATCTTTCCGTTGGCGACGGTCAGCCGCACCTGCACGGCGCCGTACTGGGTCTGCGCCGCGTCACCGGTGACCGTGCCGGACGCCGCCTGGGCGCCGCCCTGGGCCGAGGCCGCCGGGGGTGCGCCGACGCCCGCCGCCTGTGCGGAGCCCGGGTCGGTCGCGGGCTTCAGCGACAGCAGCAGCACGATCCCGGACACGGTGGCGGCGCCGGCCAGCACAACGCGGCGAATCGGGTGACTCTTCCTCATGGCTTCTACAGCTCCTGAAGTCTTGAAGTCTCGAAGTCCCGTCGCTCACATCTCGAACGACTCGTGATGGATGCGGCGGGCGGGCACACCCGCGCCGCGCAGTGCTTCGTAGACGGACTGCGCGAAGCCGGCCGGCCCGCACATGAACACGTCGTGCTTGTCGATGTCGGGCAGCTTCTGCTGCAACCGCTCCGCCGAGATGTCGGGCCGCTCCCCGTCCGGGCTGTTGACCGCGTACATCAGCCGGGCCCCGCGCTCGTCGGCGATCTTGGAGAGCTCGTCCCACAGCGCCAGGTCCTGGGTGCTGTTGGCCCGGTAGAGCAGGGTGATGTCGCCGGACGCGCCCGGCAGCGTCTCGAACAGGGCTCGCATCGGGGTGATGCCGACCCCGCCGGCGACCAGCAGCACCTTGCCGCGGCTGCGTCGCTGGGCGGTCAGCGCGCCGTACGGCCCCTCGGCCCACACCTTGGTGCCGGGCTTCAGGTCACGCAGCCGCGATGTGTGGTCGCCGATCGCCTTGACCGTGATCCGCAGCATGTCGGGGCGGGGCGCCGCCGACAGCGAGTACGGGTGGGAGCTGAACCGCATCCCGGGCGCCTTGAACCGCCACCGGAAGAACTGTCCGGCCTCCGCCCCGATCCGGTGCAGCTTGCGCCCGCCGATCAGCACGGACACGATGCCCGGCGTCTCCTCGATGACCGCCTCGACGTACATCCGGTGCCGCAGGTTGAGGCGGATCGGCGTGAGGATCCGGTACCAGACCACCAGCGCGGTGACCACGCCGTACAGCCCGTACCAGAAGGTCTTCGCGGTGGGCTCGACGGCGAACTCGTTGCCGGTGGAGATCTGGTGCCAGAACGTCAGGAACACCGCCGCGTACGTCAGCAGGTGCACGTGGTACCAGGTGTCGTACGGGATGCGGCGGCGGATGCCCCCGATCGAGATGAACGCAATGAAGAACAGCAGCCCGGTGCCGATCGCCGCCTTGCCCATGTCCGGCAGCGTGTTGACCGAGTCGACCGTCTGCTGGACGACGTCGCCGAGCGTCTTGCCGGCCTGGAGCGCGTATCCCCACATGATGAGGAAGACGTGCGCGATGACCAGGCAGATGGTGTACCGGCCGCTCATCGCGTGCCAGCGCGCGACCCGGTCCGAGCCCACGCGTCGCTCCAGCGCGGGCACCCGGGCCATCTGGAGCACCACGAGCGCCATCAGGTAGCCGGCGAGCAGGCCGGTGATCCGGCCCGCGGCGATGATCTTGGCCGTGTTGTCCGCGAGGGACGGCGTGTTGTCCCACCACAACCACAGCACCGCCGCCGCGCCCGCCCATAGGGCGATCACCAGAGGGACGGCCGGGGAGCGGCGCGGGCGGATGCGGCGCATCGTCTGGCGGCGAGCGGCACGGCCGCCTGCGAGCGTGGTGGTCACGGTTCCTCCGGGGACGGGAGCAAGGGGGTGGTGATGGGCGTGGTCCCTTGGCCCAGAGGTACGTGCGGGGAGGTCAGTGTGTTCAGTGGTGCTTTCTCAGTAACGGGTGATCGCCGTGGACCCGCTCGCCGTCCCGATCGCGATGTGCGGCTTCCGTCCCGGATCGGCCCACTTGAGGATCCGCTTCATGGCCGCCTCGGACACCGACACACAACCGGCCGTCGCCGTGCGCCCCTTCACATGGAGGAAGATGCCGGCGCCGCGGCCCTTCACGGGGCGCTCGTAGTTGAAGGCGATGACGAGCGCGTGGGCGTACAGCGCGCCGTAGGAGACCAGGTGCTCGGACTCGGCGGCACGGCAGTCGCGGGCCAGCGGCTCGCTCCAGCGGTTGTAGGCGCGGGAGTCGTTGTCCTGGCACCACCAGGAGTCCTGGTGCACCCGCCGGTACTTGTACGCCGTGCCGCGCGGCGCCGCCTTGATGCCGAAGGCGTACGGCAGCCCGTACAGCCCCGTCGGTGTCGTGTTCGTGCCCTGCTTGCGGCTGGTCCCCTCGACGAGCCCCTTCGCCCCGAAACGGGCCGGCGCCGAACCGGCCTTCACCCACGTCCCGCCGACCCGGTCCCACCAGGTGAGCGTGCCAGACGTCGAGCCCTTCCTCGGCGCCACGGCGGTGATCAGCTGGGTGCCGCCACCGGTGTCGGCCATGCGTGCGGGCAGCGGTTTCGGCGTTCCGGCGCCGGGTGCGGCGCCGAGCACGAGGAGGGACGCGGACGCGAGGGCGACGACACCGGGGCGCATGGCTCAGACGCTAGAGGGCGGGAGCGGCAACGGCAGCCCGGGTAGGCCATCCAGGCTGGTCGCGATGTACTCCTTCTTGCTGAAGTACGCGCTCAGCGAGTCGTCGTCCTCCCGCGCGAACCGCTTGCCGTGCAGGTCGCGGTCCTCGTCGTACGTCATCAGGGGCACCGCGTACCCGCAGGAGTCGCGAATGACGTCGGCCCGGACCACGATGATGGCGCGCAGCCCGTGCAGGGACGGGTCGATGTCGGGAAAGTGCCCGAGCAGCTCCTTGAACCGCGGGTCGTCGCGGAAGACGGCGTCACCGCGGCCGTGGACACGGACGATGTTCGGCGGGCCCTGGAAGGCGCACCACATCAGGGTGATCCGCCCGTTCTCCCGCAGATGCGCGACGGTCTCGGCGTTGGAGCCGGCGAAGTCGAGGTAGGCGACGGTCAGTTCGTCGAGGATCGCGAAGGAACCCTTGAGGCCCTTGGGGGAGAGGTTGACCGTGCCGTCGCCGGACAGCGGAGCGGTCGCGGTGAAGAAGAGGGGCTGCTCCTCGATGAAGGTCCGCAGCCTGCCGTCTATGCGTTCGTAAGTTTTTCCCACGTCAACCGAGTATGGACGCGGATCGTTCGCCTGTCTAAGGAATTGCGCGGTCCATATGGAGTCACCATGGCCGCCCCGGCCGGCGTGCCAACGGGGCGGCCATGGCTGCCTGTCACGTCACTGGGTGAGCGTGCAGGCGGCGAATGCCTCCAGTCCCTCGGGTTTTGCGGCGGTGCGGCCGATGGCGGTTTCGATGCGGTTGAGGGCGGCGACCCGCTTGTCCTCGAGGGGGTCGAGGATGGCGTTCTGGACGAAGTTGGGGCCGCCCTGGCCGACGGTGTCGACGAGGCGCTGGTTGGCTTCCTGGATCTGGGTCTGGAGCTGGGCGAGGTTGCGGTCGACCTCGGCCTGCGCGGACGCCGGGACCGCGGGCAGCTCACCGGTCACGTCCGGGCAGCTGATCGTGCCGACGCCGGCGTTCCCCGCCTCGCCCGCGGCACCGCCGCCGTCCTCGTCCGCAGCGCCGCCGGCCTCCTCCGTGGCGGCACCGGCCTCGTCACCCGCGCCCGCCTCCGCGCCCGCCCCGGCCTCCTCGCCCGCGCCCGCTTCCGCACCGGCCTCCTCGCCCGCGCCCTCACCGCCCTCGGCGTTGAGCGTGCAGGCGGCGAATGCCTCCAGCCCTTCGGGCTTTGCGGCGGTGCGGCCGATGGCGGTTTCGATGCGGTTGAGGGCGGCGACGCGCTTGTCTTCCAGGGGGTCGAGGATGGCGTTCTGGACGAAGTTGGGGCCGCCCTGGCCGACGGTGTCGACGAGGCGCTGGTTGGCTTCCTGGATCTGGGTCTGGAGCTGGGCGAGGTTGCGGTCGACCTCGGCCTGCGCGGACGCCGGGACCGCGGGCAGCTCACCGGTCACGTCCGGGCACGAGACGGTGCCGGGGCCGGCCAGCGTCCGGGCGTTCGTGCCGGCGCTCTTCGAGGACGATGCCGTCTCCCCGGCCAGGGCGAAACCGGCGATCACCGTGCCGGACAGCGCCACCGCGGCGGCGCCGCCGACGAACGCGACACGACGCTTGTTGTACTTCGGAAGAGCCCTGGACATGCGGATGCCTCACTCGGGTTCGGGGGTGTCTTCTTCTTTACAAACGCGGCGCCTGCGTTCGGCGAGAGGTACGAGTAAGCGGTTTCCCGCGTTCAACGGGAGGCCAAAATTCCCGCCCACCCCGACTGGGATTGACGAATCATGCAGAGCTCTGCATACTCATGCAACAGCCTGTCGTCGAGCATTCCCGCTCAGCGTCCGTCGCGGGCATAGCCTGACGACGACCCGGCGCAACGCCGACCAACCCTCCCTAGGAGCAACGCAAGTGAGCAGCAACAGCGGTGACGTCCGGCTCTGGGGCGGCCGTTTCGCCGACGGTCCCGCCGAGGCACTGGCCAAGCTGTCCGCATCCGTCCACTTCGACTGGCGGCTGGCGCCTTACGACATCGCCGGTTCGCGTGCCCACGCGCGCGTGCTGCACAAGGCGGGGCTGCTCACGCGGGACGAGCTGACCCGGATGATCGCCGGGCTGGACCAGCTCGAGGCGGACGTGGCCGACGGCTCCTTCGTGGGCACGATCGCCGACGAGGACGTCCACACCGCCCTGGAGCGCGGCCTGCTGGAGCGCCTCGGCCCGGACCTCGGCGGCAAGCTGCGCGCCGGCCGGTCGAGGAACGACCAGGTGGCGACGCTGTTCCGGATGTATCTGCGCGACCACGCCCGCATCGTCGGCGGCCTGGTCGCCGATCTCCAGGACGCCCTGGTCGGCCTCGCCGAGGCCCACCCCGACGTCGCGATGCCCGGCCGCACCCACCTGCAGCACGCCCAGCCGGTGCTCTTCGCCCACCACGTGCTGGCCCACGTCCAGTCCCTGTCCCGGGACGCCGAGCGGCTGCGCCAGTGGGACGAGCGGACGGCGGTCTCGCCGTACGGCTCGGGCGCCCTGGCGGGCTCGTCCCTCGGCCTGGACCCGGAGGCGGTGGCGAAGGACCTCGGCTTCGAGCACGGGTCCGCCGCGAACTCGATCGACGGCACGGCCTCCCGTGACTTCGTCGCCGAGTTCGCCTTCATCACCGCGATGATCGGCGTGAACCTCTCCCGGATCGCCGAGGAGATCATCATCTGGAACACGAAGGAGTTCTCCTTCGTGACCCTGCACGACGCGTTCTCCACGGGCTCGTCGATCATGCCCCAGAAGAAGAACCCGGACATCGCGGAGCTGGCGCGCGGCAAGAGCGGCCGCCTGATCGGCAACCTGACGGGTCTGCTGGCCACGCTCAAGGCCCTGCCCCTCGCCTACAACCGCGACCTCCAGGAGGACAAGGAGCCCGTCTTCGACTCCTGCGACCAGCTGGAGGTCCTGCTCCCCGCCTTCACCGGCATGATGGCCACCCTCACCGTCAACCGCGAGCGCATGGAGGAACTGGCCCCGGCCGGCTTCTCCCTCGCCACCGACATCGCCGAGTGGCTGGTCAAGCAGGGCGTCCCGTTCCGCGTCGCCCACGAGGTCGCCGGCGAGTGCGTCAAGGTCGCCGAGGCCGAGGGCAAGGAACTCGACGGCCTGACGGACGACCAGTTCGCCAAGATCTCCGCCCACCTCACACCGGACGTGCGCTCGGTGCTGAACGTGCCGGGTGCCCTGGCTTCCAGGAACGGCCGTGGAGGTACCGCCCCGAGCGCGGTGGCGATCCAGCTGGCCGAGGTGAAGCAGGACGTGGCGCGGCAGCACGTCTGGGCGAACGCCAAGCGGCAGAGCTGATCCGACGCCGCCGAGCCCCGCGCCCCAAGGGGCGCGGGGCTTTGTCGATGTGCGGCTCCGCCCCGTGGGCGCGACAAGCCACGACGAGCCCGCACTCGCCGAACCACCGCACGCGAGCCGAGCTCCGATTGCCGGGGGCGTCGCGGGGTACGTTGATCGGAATCCGATACCGGAGCCGACCGAACGGAGCCCGCGATGCCCTTCGCCCGACTGGCAACAGCAACTACCCCGACCTGCCACATCGGACTCGGCCTCGCCGCCGTCGGCCGCCCCGGCTACATCAACCTCGGCCGGGACCAGGATCTCGGGGAGAACCGCAGCGCCGAAGCGCTGCGCACCCGCACCCACGAACTTCTCGACGCCGCCTATGCCCAGGGCGTCCGCTACTTCGACGTCGCCCGCTCCTACGGCCGCTCGGAGGAGTTCCTCGCCGAGTGGCTCAACGCCCGCCCCGCGTTCGACGACATCGTCGTGGGCAGCAAGTGGGGCTACACCTACACCGCGGACTGGACGACCGACGCCGACAAGCACGAGGTCAAGGACCACGGCCTCGAGACCTACGAGCGTCAGCGCGCCGAGTCCGACGCCCTGCTCGGCAGCCACCTCGACCTCTACCAGATCCACTCGGTGACCCCGGACAGCCCCGCCCTCACCGACAAGGACCTGCACGCCAGGCTGGCCGAAGCAGCGGCCTCCGGCCTGACCGTCGGCTTCTCCACCAGCGGCCCGGCCCAGGCCGACGCCATCCGCGCCGCCCTCGCGGTGACCGTCGACGGCGAGCCGCTCTTCCGTACCGTCCAGTCGACGTACAACGCCCTGGAGACCTCGGCCGCGCCCGCCCTCGCCGAGGCGCACGACGCCGGGCTCACCGTGATCGTCAAGGAGGGCATGGCCAACGGACGGCTCGCGGACCCGTACGCGCCGGACGTGCTCAAGGCCGTCGCGGCGGAGACCGGTCTGGGCTGCGACGCCGTCGCGCTCGCCCTGATCCTGCGCGAGCCGTGGGCGGGTGTGGTGCTCTCGGGCGCGGCGACGACCGTACAGCTCGTGTCCAACCTGCACGCCGCCGCCGTGGACCTCGACGAGTCCCAGCTGGAGCGGCTCGGTTCGCTGGCCGAGGAGCCGGGTGCGTACTGGAATCGGCGCGGAGAGCTGCCCTGGCACTGACGTAGACCCCACTGATCAGCGGCTATGAGTCACGCATGCCCAGTGTGAGACATTCGTGTCTCACATGGGCTACTCTTGTCTCATGGCCGTCGATCGTGACCACGTACTCCGCAGTGCCGCCGCACTGCTGACCCGTAAATCCACCGCGACCATGGACGAGGTCGCCAAGGCCGCCGGGATCAGCCGCGCCACACTGCACCGGCAGTTCGCCGGGCGCGACGCGCTCGTCCGGGCGCTGGAGTCGCTCGGCATCGCGGAGTGCGAGGCCGCGGTGGACTCGGCGCGGCTGGACGAGGGGCCGGCCGGTGACGCCGTACGACGTCTCGTCCGCGGGATCGAGCCCGCCGCCGGACTCCTCGCCTTCCTCTACACCGAGAACCAGCTGTTCGAGGGCGAGGAGGTGAACGAGGGCTGGTCGCGGATCGACGGCCGTATCGCCGCGCTGTTCCGGCGCGGACAGGACAACGGCGAGTTCCGGATCGACCTCACACCCACGTGGCTCACCGAGGCTCTGTTCGGCCTGCTCGCCTCCGGCGCCTGGGTCGTGCAGAGCGGCAAGGTCGCGCCCAACGACTTCCACCACATGATCGTCGAGCTGTTGCTCGGCGGCGCGCTCAGAAGAGAGGAATCATGACCAGCACCCTGCAGTCGGCGACCAAGACCGAGGCGGTGACCAAGCGCCCCGGCCGTTGGCTCGCGCTGTCCGTCCTCGTCCTCGCCGTGCTGCTGGTGGCCGTGGACGCGACCGTCCTCGGCCTCGCGACCCCCTACATCAGCGAGGACCTGAAGCCCTCCGGCACCCAGCTGCTGTGGATAGGCGACGTCTACTCCTTCGTCATCGCGGGTCTGCTGGTGTCGATGGGCAGCCTCGGCGACCGAATAGGCCGCAAGCGGATCCTGCTCGTCGGTGCCACGGCGTTCGGAGCGGTGTCCGTGCTCAACGCCTATGCGACGACGCCGGAGATGATGATCGTCGCCCGGGCCCTGCTCGGTGTCGCCGGCGCCACCCTGATGCCGGCCACGCTCGCCCTGATCCGCAACCTCTTCCACGACCCGCGCGAACGCAGCCTCGCCATCGGCATCTGGGGCGCGACCGCCTCCGCCGGTACGGCCGTCGGCCCGATCGTCGGTGGCTTCCTGCTCGAACACTTCTGGTGGGGCTCGGTCTTCCTGATCAACCTGCCCGTGATGGCGGTCCTCGTGGTCGTCGGCATCAAGCTGCTGCCCGAGTCGCGCAACCCGAACCCCGGTCCCTGGGACATGATCAGCGTCGTCCTGTCCCTGGTCGGCATGATCGGTGTCGTGTACGCCGTCAAGGAGGCGGCCGCTGTCGGCTTCACCTGGGTGATGCTCGCCGCGGGCCTGCTGGGCGCCGCCGCGCTGTACGGCTTCGTGCGCCGCCAGCTCACCCTGCCCGCCCCGCTGCTGGACATGCGACTGTTCCGTCACCGCGGCTTCAGCGGCGCGGTGCTGGCCGACCTGCTGACCATCCTCGGCCTGTCCGGCCTGGTGTTCTTCCTCTCCCAGTTCCTGCAACTCGTACAGGGCAGGGGCCCGTTCGAGGCGGGCCTCGCCGAGCTGCCCGCCGCGATCGGCGCGGTCGTCGCCGGCCTGATCGCCGGTCGCGTGGCCCGCCGCTACTCGGTACGGGCCGTCGTCTCCGGCGGCCTCGCGGCCATCGGCCTCGCCCTGGCCGCGCTCACGGTCATCGACCGCTCGACCGGCTACCCCCTGCTGGGCGCCGCCCTGCTGGTGGTCGGTGTCGGCGCGGGCTTCTCCTTCACGGTGACGTCGGACGTGATCCTCTCCAGCGTCCCGAAGGAGCAGGCGGGCGCGGCGTCGGCGGTGTCGGAGACGGCGTACGAGTTGGGTGCCGCCCTGGGTATCGCGGTGCTGGGCTCGATCGTGACGGGCGTCTACCGGGACTTCACGGGTCCGGCGGGCACTCCGGCGGAGGCGCACGAGTCACTGGGTGGTGCGGTGGAAGCGGCGGCAGGAATGCCGGCGCAGACCTCCGAGGTGATGCTGGACGCCGCCCGGAGTTCCTTCGTCGACGGTCTCGCCCTCGCGGCGGGAGCCGGAGCGGCCGTACTGCTCGCTGCGGCGGTGGCAGCGTGGTTCCTGCTCCGCAACCAGCGGCTGGACAACGCCGCCTGAGGTTCTCGAGCGACCTGCCCTCCCCGCGCCCTCAGGGGCGCGGGGAGCAGGGGCGCGGGGCTGCGTCAGCTTTGCACCCACACCGCACACGGATGTGCCTGGCGTCGACGCCCTTCAGGGGCGCGGGGAACTGCGCAACCACCACAACGGACCCGCACCCCGAGCACAACCCGCGCCCCCTTCGACCCCCCGGGCCGCCGAACCAGGGATGTGCCGCGCGTCGATGCCCTTCAGGGGCGCGGGGAACTGCGCGACCAGCCCCAACGCACCCGCACCCCGAGAACAACCCGCGGCCCCGCCGACCCCCCGGCCCCGCCAAACCAGCGGAGCTACGCCGCTTCCTTGGCCTTGCTCGCGTACATGTCCACGTACTCCTGCCCGGACAGCCGCATGACCTCCGCCATCACGGAGTCGGTCACCGCGCGCAGCACGTACCGGTCCCGGTCCATCCCCTCGTACCGCGAGAACTCCATCGCCTCGCCGAAGCGGACCGTGACCTTGCGCGGCCGGGGCATCCCCGCCCCACCCGGCTGAATCTTGTCCGTGCCGATCATCGCGAACGGGACGACCGGCGCCCCGGTCATCAGCGTCAGGCGCGCGATGCCGGTGCGCCCCCGGTACAGCCGTCCGTCGGGAGAGCGCGTGCCCTCGGGGTAGATCCCGAAGACGTTGCCCTCCTCCAGGATCCGGCGCCCGGTCATCAGCGCGGCCACGCCGCCGCGGCCGCCGTCACGGTCGACGGGGATCATGCCGACGCCGGTGAAGAACCAGGCCATCAGCCGGCCCTTGAGGCCCTTGCCGGTGACGTACTCGTCCTTGCCGATGAACAGGACCTGACGGTCGCAGACCAGCGGCAGGATCATCGAGTCGATGAACGTGAGGTGGTTGCCGGCCAGGATGACCGGACCGTCGCCCGGGATGTGCTCCGCGCCCTCCACCTGTGGGCGGAACATCAGGCGCATGATCGGTCCGAGCACTGCCTTGATGAGCGCGAAGCGGGACAACGGGCCCTCCGGTGTCAAGGGATTCGGTATAAGTCTGTGCAGGTGAGGACGATACTCGCGGTTCCCCGGGTCCCGCACATCGGGTGGGCCGACTTCACCTACGCCTTACGCACTGTTGACGCACGTTTACCTGCGGTGGCACGCCGAGAACGGCACGTAACGCGTTCGCCATGATGTGACGGACATCGCCCCGAGGGCCTACCGGACGCGTTCCCCGGACGGCCGTAGGCATTCCGACGGGCCGTCACCTCACCGTTCCGGTACGACATTCAGCATCACCCGCGAGTTCCGCCGCAGGTCTCCCATCCGTCATGGACACGCACCTACGATCGGCCCGCACTGAAATGGGCGGACGGTCAGGAGGGCCCTCATGGGAACCCAGGAGAACGAGCAGACGGGCGTCACCGGACGGCGGATGCTTCTCGGCGCGGCTGTGCTCGGCGCGGGCGGAGCGGTCCTCGGGCTGTCCGGTACGGCGAGAGCGGCCGAGGCACGGCACGGCGGCTCGGGCGGAGGCCTGAAGAGCCTGCCCAAGCCGACGATCATCGGCCACCGCGGTGCCAGCGGCTACCGGCCCGAGCACACCCTCGGCTCCTACCGGCTGGCCCTCGACATGGGCGCCGACATCATCGAGGCGGGCGACCTGGTGCCCACCAAGGACGGCCACCTCGTCTGCCGGCACGAGCCGGAGATCGGCGGCACGACCGACGTCGCGAACCATCCCGAGTTCGCCGACCGCAAGAAGACGAAGTCCCTCGACGGCGTCGCCACCACCGGCTGGTTCACCGAGGACTTCACGCTCGCCGAGCTGAAGACCCTGCGCGCGATCGAGCGCATCCCGGCCAACCGCCCGCACAACACCCTCTACAACGGCCGCTGGGAGATCCCCACCTTCGAAGAGGTCCTGAGGTGGCGGGACGAGCAGAGCCGCAAGCGCGGCAAGCAGGTCTGGATCTACCCCGAGCTCAAGCACCCCACCTACTTCCGCAAGCAGGGCCTCGCCCTGGAGGAGCGGGTCGCCAAGGTGCTGCACAAGTACGGCAAGGACCGGCGGAACTCGCCCGTCATCCTCCAGTCCTTCGAGCCGACCAGCATCCAGCGGCTTAACAAGCTCGTCGACAACCCGTTGGTCGTCCTGCTCTCCGGTGCGGCCACCCGCCCCTGGGACTTCGTCGAGACGGGCGACCCGCGCACGGTCGCCGACCTGGTCAAGCCGGCCGGCCTCAGGGAGATCGCCTCCTACGCCCAGGGCATCGGCCCCACCCTGGACCTGGTCATCCCGAAGGACGCGAACGGCAACCTCACCCAGCCCACCACGCTGGTCGCCGACGCGCACAAGGTCGGGCTGATCCTGCACCCCTACACGATGCGCAACGAGAACCCCTTCCTGCCGACGAGCTTCCGCAAGGGCACCGACGCGGACGCCTACGGTGACGTCTTCGGCGCCTACCGGACGTACTTCGCGACCGGCATCGACGGCGTCTTCACCGACAACCCCGACACCGGCCTGCTGGCCCGCGAGGACTTCGTCAACGGCTGAGACCCGCGCCCCGGTTGGGGTGACTGTCGGCCGCCCGGGCAACCCCGCGCCCGGGCGGCCGCGTCGTGCCGCATATGAGGGACGACCTGGTTGCCGCCCTGCGCCCGCTGCTCCTCGCGGAGGCCTTTGCCGAGGCACCTGCCTCCGGAGCGGAGCCGGGCGACCTGGAACAGGCGGTCTGGCTCCGCCTCCTGGAACGCCTCGACTCCGACGGTCCGCCCGCGGATCCGCCGGGCTGGCTGCGCAGGGCGGTCCGCGCCGAGGCCCGCCGAAGCCGCCGTACGACACGCCATGAACGGCCGTACGAGCACGAGCCCGCCGCCGACACCGACCGCCACGACCCCGAGCACCTCGCCCTCGCGGCCGCCCGCCACCGCGCCCTGCGCGACGCGGTGCGCCGTCTCCCCGGCCGGTGCCCTCGCCTCGTCGAGGCCCTGCTCTCCCCGAACGACCTGACATACCGGGAAATCGCGGGGGAGTTGGGTATCTCACAGGGCAGTCTCGGCCCGGAACGTTCCAGATGCCTGGGATGTCTGCGTCGAATGCTCACGCCGGAGGTTGCGGCCCGCGGAGCGCGGGGATAGGAGTGAGGGACGACAGGCGATCAGGTGAGCGGGAGGCGTGCGCACATGGGCATGAGCGTGACCATCTCGGCGGCGACCGAGCAGGACGCGGAGCAGATCTTCAGGCTGCAGTACCTGTGCTTCCAGAGCGAGGCGGCGCTGTACGGCAACTACCGCATCGACCCGCTCGTCCAGACACTGGACTCGGTCCGTGCGGAGGTCGCCGCGGACTGCGTCTTCGTGGCGCGTCTCGGCGAGGAGGTGGTCGGCTCCGTCCGCGGCAGCGTCACCGAGGACGGCGCGGCGGCCATCGGCAAGCTCTGCGTCCACCCGCGCCTCCAGGGCCACGGCATCGGTGCCCGCCTCCTGCGCGCCGCGGAAGCCGACCTGACCGAACAGCGCGGCGCCAAGAGGTTCCGCCTGGAGGCCGGCCACCGCAGCGAGGGCAACCTGCGCCTGTACCGCAAGGTGGGCTACGAGGCGGTGGGCACGTCGAAGGGGGCGGACGGGGTCCCGATGGTCGTCCTGGAGAAGCCGGCGGGCGCGTACGCAACAACAGCGTGACCCGGCACGACGGGCAGCCTGCCGCCTGACACCCTCAGGCGGCATCCCCGTGCGGCGCCCGCTTCCGCAGCCAATACAGCGCGGACAGCGGCAAAAGCACGGGAATGAACAAGTACCCCATGCCGAAGTCGGACCACACGGTCGCATCGGGAAACGCCGACGGCTCGACGAGGGTCCACGTGCCTACGACCAGCACGCCCACCAGTTCGGCCGCGCAGCAGATCCGCGCGGCCTTGCGTGCCGTCTCGCCGCCGCGCACGAGCGTGTACGTGATGAAGCCGTACACCACGCCCGCCACCGCCGACAACGAGTAGGCGAGCGGCGCCCGGTCGAACTCGGTCGCGATCTGGTACGCCGACCGTGACACGGCGCCGACCACCATCACGCCGTACAGCCACACCAGTACGATCCCGGGCCCGCTGATCAGCCGTGCCCTGCCGGGCTTCTCCTGCGTCACGGCCACCTCAGCCTCCCCAGATGTCATAGAGCCGCACCTCGAGCACGGCCAGCACCACGCCGCCCGCGGCGACCGTCACCGACCCCCACTTGCTCCGCTCGGCCAGCGACATGAACCCGGCGGCCGGGATGCACGCGAACGAGCCCAGCAGATAGGCCACGAAGATCGTCGTGCCCTGCTCCGGCTCCTCGCCCCGCGCCAGCAGCACGATCCCGATCACCAGCTGCACCAGGGTCAGCAGCGTCACCACGGCCATGCCGATGAAGTGCCAGTCCTTCGTCGGCTGATCACGGTACGCCGCCCAACCGCACCACGCGGCGAGCAGCAGCGCGGCGACCCCGGTCACCAGCGTCAGGGCATCAAACATGTGGCGAGCCTATTACGGGCCAAAAGGCCTGATGCGCCCGGCCCCGGCGCCCGACCCCGGCGGTCGGCCGGCGGTGGTCGGCAGGCCGGTTCGTCGGCGACCAGGACACCGTTCACGCACCGCCGCAACACCCCGCGCTGCCACTCGCCGGCATCGGGCGCGGGCCTGACGGTGAACACCGGATTCGGCCCCGTCTCGATCAGGTGCGGCAGGCATGATCGACGCCCGAGGCCGTGTCCGGCGAGCTCCGGCGGCCCCGTAGGGTCTGGACCATGACGATCCACGCACGCGCTCTCCTGTTCGACAACGACGGCACCCTGGTCTCCTCCCTCGACTCCGTGGACCGCTGCTGGACCAGGTGGGCCGGTGAGTACGGGATCACGGCCGAGGAGTTCGGGCGGGTGGAGCTGCACGGCCGGCCGGCGGTGGAGATAGCCGCCGACCTGCTGCCCGCCGACGTCGTGCCGGAGGCCCTCGCGCGGATCGAGGCACTGGAGGTGGAGGACGTGCCCAACGGCGGCGTCCACCTGCTGCCCGGCACCAAGGACTTCCTCGACTCGCTGCCCGCCGACCGCTGGGGCGTCGTCACCTCCGCCACCCGGCGCCTCGCCGAGGCCCGCCTCGACGCCGTCGGCATCCTGCCCAAGACCCTGATCGCCGCCGACGACATCACACGCGGCAAGCCCGACCCCGAGCCCTACCTCCTCGCCGCCCGGCAACTGGGCGTCGACCCCGCGCACTGCGTGGTCTTCGAGGACGCCCCCGCCGGTCTGGCGGCCGGTCGCGCCGCCGGAATGACCACCGTGGCGTTCACCACAACCCACCAGGCCCACGAGCTCGACGCCGACTACGTGGTGAAGGACCTGTCGGCCCTGTCCGCCCTGGTCACCGACACCGGAGTCGAGATCTCCGTACGCGGCTGAGAGCTGTCCGCCGCTGTCCAGTATGCGGACAGCGGCGGTCGGTAAGGACCGTACGTCTGGTTTACTGATCGCATGACCACGACGAGCTGCCGCACCCTTGCGACCGAGGCGACCCTTGCGCCCGGTGCTCGTTGTATGTGTCGAATGTGCGCCTTCTAGAGGGCCCCTGCACCATCTGAGCCTCGCGCCCCGAAGCGAGAGCCCGCTCATGTCCGCCCGTACGCCCCACGTACGTGACTGAGCCGCGCCCCACGCACACGTCTGCCCCCGGTTCCACCGCGTTCGCGGGAAACCGTGCTGCGTTCCGGCCGCCTTCGACCACGAATGCCCCGTGTTCGGTGCCCACGATGCGCCGTGCACTCGACAGTGACGGAAACCCAGTGATCACCACCTCGGGCCTGACCAAGGTCTATCGCTCGCGCGGCCGTGAGGTCACAGCCCTCGACGGCGTCGACCTGCACGTCCGCGAAGGCGAGGTCTACGGCGTCATCGGCCAGTCCGGCGCCGGCAAGTCCTCCCTCATCCGCTGCATCAACCTGCTGGAGCGCCCCACCGCCGGCACGGTGTCCGTCGCCGGGCAGGACCTCACGGCCCTGGCGGGACGCGGTCCCCGGGCCGGCCGGGAGCTGCGCCGGGCGCGCAGCCGTATCGGCATGGTCTTCCAGCACTTCAACCTGCTGTCCTCGCGGACCGTCCAGGACAACGTCGAGCTGCCGCTCGAAATCCTCGGCACGTCCGGCAAGGACCGCTCCCGCAAGGCGCTCGAACTGCTCGACCTGGTGGGTCTCGCGGACAAGGCCAAGGCCTACCCCGCCCAGCTCTCCGGCGGCCAGAAGCAGCGCGTCGGCATCGCCCGCGCCCTGGCCGGCGACCCCAAGGTGCTGCTCTCCGACGAGGCCACCAGCGCCCTCGACCCGGAGACCACCCGCTCCATCCTCCAGCTGCTGCGCGACCTGAACCGGCAGCTGGGCCTGACCGTCCTGCTCATCACCCACGAGATGGACGTCGTGAAGTCGATCTGCGACTCGGCCGCGCTCATGGAGAACGGGCGCGTCGTGGAGTCCGGCACGGTCAGCGAACTGCTCGCGACCCCCGGCTCCGAACTGGCCTCCGCGCTCTTCCCGCTGGGCGGGGAGGCCTCCGCCGACGACCGCACCGTCGTCGACGTGACCTTCCAGGGCGAGGCCGCCACCCAGCCGGTCATCTCGCAGCTCTCGCGCACCTACAACATCGACATCTCGATCCTCGGCGCCGCCATCGACACCGTCGGCGGTCTCCAGGTCGGCCGGATGCGCATCGAACTTCCCGGCCGCTACGAGGACAACGTCGTGCCGATCGGCTTCCTGCGCGAACAGGGCCTGCAGATCGACGTCGTCGGCCAAGAGGCCCGGCAGCCCGTCTCCGCGCTGGTGAAGGAAGGTGCCAAGTGACCTGGTCCGAGATGCAGCCCCTGCTGGAGCAGGCGTGT
Organism: Streptomyces sp. NPDC055013; assembly: GCF_053608645.1. NCBI lineage: Bacteria > Bacillati > Actinomycetota > Actinomycetes > Kitasatosporales > Streptomycetaceae > Streptomyces > Streptomyces sp. NPDC055013. The sequence goes on along the minus strand of NZ_JBSGVW010000018.1, from coordinate 23,368 downwards.
TGGGACACCCTCTACATGGTCGGCTGGTCCACCCTCATCGCGGTCGTCGGCGGCCTTCCGCTCGGCATCCTCCTCGTCCTCACCGACAAGGGCGGCCTGCTGCAGAACGTCGTCGCCAACAAGGTCATCGGGCAGATCGTGAACGTCGCCCGCTCGATGCCGTTCATCATCCTGATGGTCGCGCTGATGGGCTTCACGCGCTCGATCACCGGTACGACCATCGGCCGCGAGGCCGCCATCGTGCCGCTCGCGATCGGTGCGATCCCCTTCTTCGCCCGTCTCGTCGAGACGGCTGTCCGCGAAGTGGACGGCGGGCTCGTCGAGGCCGTGCAGTCGATGGGCGGCAACACCTGGACCATCGTCCGCAAGGTCCTCGTACCCGAGTCCCTGCCCTCGCTCATCGCCAGCACCACGACCACGATCGTCGCCCTCATCGGCTACTCGGCCATGGCCGGCACGGTCGGCGCCGGCGGCCTCGGCGACATCGCCATCCGCTACGGCTACCAGCGCTTCGAGACCGAACTGATGTGGCTGACCGTCGGGATCCTCGCCGTCGTCATCTCCCTCATCCAGTTCGCCGGCGACTACACCGCCCGCTCCCTGCACCGCAGGGGCGGCCACTCGGGCGCGGCGCCCAAACTCCGCCTGCTCAAGGCCTCCACGGCCACGAGCAAGACCGTCTGAACCCTCCCGGACGGGCACCCAGAAACTCCCCGAACACCCAAGTCGGGGTCGCACCACCCATAAGGAAAGGCACTTTTCGTGCGTAACACCGCCAAGATCACCACTGCTGTCCTCGCCGCCGGAGCCCTCACCCTCGGGCTCTCCGCCTGCGGCTCGGACAAGGACTCCGGTTCCGACGCGAGCGCCCCGCTGAAGGTCGCCGCCACGCCGACCCCGCAGGGCGAGATCCTCACCTACATCAAGGAAAACCTCGCCGAGAAGGCGGGCCTCGAGCTCGAGGTCCGGGAGTTCACCGACTACGTGACGCCGAACACGGCCGTCCAGCAGGGTGAGGTCGACGCCAACTACTTCCAGCACCAGCCGTACCTGGACGACTTCAACAAGAAGAACGGCACCGACATCGTCGCCGTGCCGAACGCCACCGTGCACCTGGAGCCGCTCGGCGTGTACTCCCAGGGCGTCAAGAAGCTGACGGACCTCAAGAAGGGCGCCACGGTCGCCCTGCCGAACGACACCACCAACGAGGCCCGCGCGCTCAAGCTCCTGGAAGCGAACGGCGTCATCAAGCTGAAGGCCGGCGTCGGCTACGACGCGACCCCCAAGGACGTCGCCTCCAACCCCAGGAACCTGAACTTCAAGGAGTTGGAGGCGGCCCAGCTGCCGCGCTCCCTCGGCGACGTCGACGCCGCCGTCATCAACGGCAACTACGCGCTGGAGGCCGACCTCAGCCCGGCCGAGGACGCCATCGCCGCCGAGTCGCCCAAGGACAACCCGTACGGCAACTTCCTCGCGGTGAAGAAGGGCAACGAGGACGACCCGCGCGTGCAGAAGCTCGCGAAGCTGCTCACCTCGCCCGAGGTGAAGAAGTTCATCGAGGACAAGTACGACGGCGCGGTCGTCGCGGCCTTCTGATGAGCATCGTGAAGCGCCGACGCCCTGTACTGCTCACGGCCGCGCTCGCCGGGGCCCTCTTCGCCGGCCTCACCGCCTGCGGCTCGGGCTCCGGCGGCGGTGCCGACGACACCCTGGTCGTCGGCGCCACCGCCGTCCCGGCCGGCGAGGTCCTGACCTACGTCAAGGACGATCTCGCCGCGAAGGCCGGGCTGAAGCTGGAGATCAGGGAGTTCACGGACTACGTCCTGCCGAACACCGCCCTCCAGGAAGGCTCGCTGGACGCGAACCTCTACCAGAACGAGCCCTACCTGGACGAGTTCAACGAGTCCAAGGGGACCGACCTGGTCCCGGTGGTCAAGGCCTATCTGCCGCCCATGGGCGTCTACTCGAACAAGGTCACCGACGTCACGAAGCTCGCCGACGGAGCCACCGTCGCCGTGCCGAACGACACCACCAACGAGGGCCGCGCCCTGAAGCTGCTCGCCTCCAAGGGCGTCATCACGCTCAAGGAGGGCGCGGGCACGGACGCGTCCCCGGCGGACATCGCCGCCAACCCCCGGCACCTGAAGTTCCAGGAGCTGGAACCCGCCCAGCTGCCCCGCTCGCTCGACGACGTGGCCGTGGCGGTGATCAACAACAACTACGCGCAGGACGCCGGCCTCAGCCCCACCGAGGACGCCATCCTCCTGGAGTCGGCGAAGGACAACCCCTACGCCAACCTCCTGGCCGTGAAGAAGGGCAGCGAGCACGACCCCCGGGTCGAGAAGCTCGCGAAGCTCCTCGCCTCGTCCGAGGTGAAGAAGTTCATCGAGGACAAGTACAAGGGCTCGGTCCTGCCGGTCACTTCGGGCTGACGGGGCGTAAACGGCTTATCGCCACGCACGGGGTCCACTCCTTCACTTGGAGTGGACCCCGTGGTGCAGTTCAGTGCTTTCATGCTGCATGCTGGGCAGTTCAGCAGGCCCTGAAGGTTTTTCCGAAGGTTACGGAGTGGCGCATGACTAGCACCTTCCCCAACATCTCCATCAGCACGGAGCGGTTGGTGCTGCGTCCCTTCGAAGACCTGGACATCCAGTCGTTGGCCGAGATGATGAACGACGAACTGGTCACCGCCTGGACCTCCGTGCCGCAGCCCTACACCGAGGCCGACGCCCGCGCCTGGATCGCCGAACTCGCCCCCGCCGAACGCACCGAGGGACACGGCATCGTCTTCGCCGTCTCCGAGTTCCTCACCCAGCGCCTCGTCGGCATCGTCCGCCTGCAGAACACCGACTGGCGTGTCCGCTCCAGCGAGATCTCCTACGTCGTCGCACCCTGGGCGCGCGGCGAGGGCTACGCCTGCGAAGCCGCCCTGGCCACCGCGCAGTGGCTCTTCCACGACCAGAAGTTCGAACGGCTGGAACTGCGCACCGCCGCCGACAACACCGCCTCCCAGCAGGTGGCGCAGAAGATCGGCTGTATCAGCGAGGGCGTACTGCGCGGCGCCTGGATAGCGCGCGCCAGGACCGACAGCGGCGAGTGGATCGACGTCCGCACGGACCTCATCGTCTGGAGCCTGCTGCCCGAGGACCTGGAAGGCGTCGGCGATCAGTCGGCCGACGGCTTCACCTCGTTCGGTGACTGGAACTGACGGGTAGCGAACCCACGGGCGCCCGGGGTGCCCGCGCGGCGACCAGGTACCCTCACGGAGCCTGCCCCTCGGGCTGCCCGACGACGACCTGCGCAAACCCTGGAGAGAGACGACGATGGCCGACCGGGTCACGGTGATCGGCTGGGACGGCTCGCCGCTGACCGCCGCGGCACGCTCGGCCCTCGGTGCCGCCACGCTGGTGGCCGGTGCCGCCCACCACCTGGCGCTTCCCGAGGTGCCGCCCGCCGCAGAGCGCATCCGCCTCGGCAGTGTCGCCCTCGCCGCCCGCCGGATCGCCGGCCACCGCGGCACCGCGGTCGTGCTCGCCGACGGCGACCCCGGCTTCTTCGGAGTCGTACGGACCCTGCGCGCGCCCGAGTTCGGCCTGGAGGTCGAGGTCGTCCCCGCCGTCTCCTCCGTCGCCGCCGCCTTCGCCCGGGCCGGCATGCCCTGGGACGACGCACAGGTGGTCGTCGCACACCCCCGCACCCTGCGCCGCGCGGTCAATGTGTGCCGCGCCCACACCAAGGTCGCCGTCCTCACCTCACCCGGCGCGGGCCCCGCCGAACTCGGCCTCCTCCTCGAAGGCGTCCATCGCACCTTCGTCATCTGCGAGGAACTGGGCACCGACCGCGAACAGGTCACCGTGGTCACCTCCGACAAGGCCGCCGATCACACCTGGCGCGACCCGAACGTCGTGATCGTGATCGGCGGCAAGGTGGCCGCCGCGGAGGGCGGCGGGTGGATCGCCGGCCGCGACCCCTCTGCCGTGCCGCGCGGCTGGACGCTGCCCGCCGAGGCCTACGGCGGTCTCATGGGCGAAGGCGAGCTGGAGCCGCTCCGCTCGGCCCAGCTCGTCCGGCTCGGCCCCCGCGTCGGCGACCTCGTGTGGGACATCGGCTGCGGCAGCGGCGCCTTCGCCACCGAGGCGGCGCGGGCCGGCGCCGCCGTCATCGCCGTCGACCGCGACCCGCACGCCTGCGAGCGCACCGAGGCCAACGCCCGCGGCTTCGGGGTCCAGCTCCAGATCGTCCACGGCAGGGCCCCGCACGTGCTGGAGAACCTCCCCGAGCCGGACGTCGTCCGCATCGGAGGCGGGGGAGCGGCCGTCGTCTCCGCCGTCGCCGACCGGCGCCCGCAGCGCATCGTCACGCACGCCGCCACCCGCGACGAAGCCGAACTCATCGGCCGCGACCTCACCCAGCACGGCTACGACGTGGAGTGCGCCCTCCTGCAGTCCGTGCAACTGGACACGCGTGCCTGGACGGAGCGGGAGCGGACGGTCGCGTTCCTGCTCACCGGAGATCTGGGGCGGCGCGAAGCGCCTCGTTGAGTGGTGGAGGTCGAGCGACGGGCGGGCACTGACCGACCGCGCAGTGTAATCGCGTAGCCCTCCCCGTGATCCGGTTGTCGTACCGCGCGCGGTAGGCTGGCCGATCGTTGTACCGCACTCGGTCGCCCGGCGCTTCGTCGGTCAATGTCCGGAAAAACGCTCCCCATTTGGGGTGGGTGTGGTACGGCGAAACCGGAGGACGCGCAACGTGGCGCAGTCCACAGCGGCCTGTCGCGGATCAACCTGTCGCGACGGTCGAACGGCCACGACAATGCCACTCAATGGCTTTGTCGCCTTTTTTGGGCGGGTCGCTCGTGCCGCTGGGCACGCACGCTCGTTCTTCACTACGGGGGCGGTCGGTGCGCCGTCCCCGGTGAGCTGGTCGTGGAAGCACTAACCGATGGGCGAGGGGTACGCATGACCGACACCGGCCAGGTCCCGGGCGAGGGACTGCCGGAGAGCGCAGGCATGGTGGAGCAGCCGGGCGCCCCCGCGGCGCACGGTACGTACACCTACCTCTCCGAGACCACTGCCGAGGACGAAGACCTGCTACTGCCCGGCTCCCAGGGCGCCTGGGGCACAGAGGTCACCCCGCCCGCGCCGGAGCCGGTCCTCGAGGCCCTGCACGAGCCGGGCGCACATGAGATGTCCGGCCGCGACAGCGGTTCGGTCGACCTCAGTGCCGTCCGTCTACCGGCCCCGTCGGCGCCGATTCCGCCGATCACCCCCCGCCGCCCCCTGCACCTCGGTCCGCCCATCCCCGACGCCTCCGCGAGCCCGGTTCGCTCCCTCGCCGACCGCGGCGCCGTCGGCATCGGCACCCCTGCCCGCCAGGCCGGCCCCGAGTACCTGGACGTCCCGCAGCACCGTGAGGCGTCGGCCCCACAGCCGGCGGCCGCCTGGAGCTCGCCCGCCGAGGCTGCCGTGCCGATGAGCACCGAGGCACCGGCTGCCGAAACGGTTGTTCCGACCGGACAGCAGGTGGCCACGGAGGGCAGCCTCGAGGCGGATGCCGTCCAAGAGGCCGAGGTCGGCGCACCTGCTCCCCAGGAGGCGGCGTACGGCGCCCAGGAGCCGACGGGTGACCTTCCCGCGTCGGCTGCCGGCGCGGTGCATGGCCAGGACGCCGATGAGGCGCCGGTGACCGGGTTCGCTCCTGGGGTCGAGGAGAGCGCGGCGGCTCCCGCTCCCGAGGCCGACCAAGTTGCGGGCGGGTATGCGGACGCCGGTGAGGCTGTGGTGGACGGGGCCGCTTCCGGTGCCGCCGAGGTCGCAGCTCCTGCGGCTGTGGTGGATACCCCTGCTGCGGATGTCCCGGTGAGCGAGGTCGACCCGGGTGCCGGACCGGCGCCGGGGGACCTGCCTGTCGATGCGGCCGTCGATGGCCCCGCGCAGATGGCCGCTGCGACCGCCGGTGACGCCGGGCACGGTCCCGAGATGCCCGCGGCTGAGGCTGGGCCGCTTCCTGAGCAGACGGGCTCCGAAGCCGTGCTGCTTCCTGAGCAGGCGGTCCCCGAGGCTGGGCTGCTTCCCGAGCAGACGGCTTCTGACGCTGTGCAGCTTCCTGAGCAGGCGGCTCCTGAAGCCGCGCCGCTTCCCGAGCAGGCGGTCCCTGAGGCTGCCCTGCTTCCCGAGGCGCCGGCTCCCGAAGGCACCCCGATCCATGACGCCCCTGCCCCTGAAGCTGTCCAGGTCCCTGACGCCCCCGCTCCGGAAGCCGCCCCGCTTCTCGACGCTCCCGCGCCCGAGGCCCCCGTGCAGGTTGCCGAGCCCGCAGCACGCGATGCGGCCCAGTTCCCGGAAGCCGCCCAGTTCCCGGACGCACTCCAGGCTCCCCACGTCTCCGCCCCCGCTGACCCCGAGCCGATGCCTGAGGCCGTCCCGGCCCCGGTCGCGCTCGACGGGGTGCAGGGAGCGGAGCCCGCCGAGGCCGGGGACCTCGCGCCGATCGTGCAGCCCACGGACGCCGGCACCGCGCCCGCCGACGACGCCTTGGCCGCCGTAGTCTCCGAACCGGCCCCGGAACTCGCGGCCGCCGGGCAGACGTACCAGCAGGAGTCGGCGCAGGAGCCGCAGCACGCCGCTCCGGTGGACGCCGAAGCCGAAGCACAGGCCGTGACCGTGGGCGCGCCCGCCGTCGACGCGGAAGCCCCGTCGGCGGACCTGGCGGCCGTCGTTCCCCCGGTGGCACAGTTCCCGGACGCCCAGCAGGTCCCGGACGTCACCGCCGAGCGCGCACCGGCCCTCCAGCCACTCGCCGCAGTCGCCGCCACGGCCGCCGCGCCGCAGCCGGCCGTGGCCCAGCCCGTCCCGGCCGAGGCGCCGGAGCACTTCGTCGCCGAGCCCGCCGGCCCGCAGCTCCGGTCACCGGCCGCCCAGGCCCCCGAGGAGTCCGCGGAGTCCGGTGAGGCCGATGCCCCGGCCTTCGTCCCGAGCGGTATCACCCAGGAGCCCGCGCCGGAGCAGCCGCTGGGCCAGTTTGTGCCGGTCGAGGGATCGGTGCCCACCACCCCGCACCTCGCCCCGACCCCGCCGCAGCCGATCGTCCTCCCCGCGGAGGAGACACCGGCTGCCGTCGCCGCGGTTCCGGCCCCCCGCGACGGCGACCCCGAACTCGTACAGCACGCGGAGGACCTGGACACCCGGGCCGCCGACCAGGAAGACCCCGGAGAAGAGAGCACGGCGTCCGTGGAAGAAGCACCCCAGTCCACCGGCCCGGCCGCGCCCGCCTACGACGACGCCGAACGCGCGGCCGTCCTCAAGGTCATGCGCGAGCGCCGCGACATCCGCAACGGCTTCCGCAGCGACCCCATCCCGCACGAGGTGCTGCTCCGCGTCCTGGAGGCCGCCCACACGGCGCCCTCCGTCGGGCATTCCCAGCCCTGGGACTTCGTCGTCATCCGCTCGGCCGACACCCGGCGGACCATGCACGAGCTGGCCATGCGCCAGCGCGAGGCGTACGCCAAGTCGCTGCCCAAGGGCCGGGCGAAGCAGTTCAAGGAACTGAAGATCGAGGCCATCCTCGACACCCCGGTGAACATCGTCGTCACCGCCGACCCGACCCGCGGCGGCCGCCACACCCTCGGCCGGCACACCCAGCCGCAGATGGCGCCGTACTCCGCCGCGCTCGCGGTCGAGAACCTCTGGCTCGCCGCCCGCGCCGAGGGCCTAGGCGTCGGCTGGGTCAGCTTCTTCGACGAGCGCGAGATGGTCCGCGCCCTCGGCCTGCCCGAGCACCTGGAGGTCATCGCCTACCTGTGCGTCGGATACGTCGACGAGTTCCCGGACGAGCCCGAGCTGCTGCAGGCCGGCTGGTCCAAGCGCCGCCCGCTGTCCTGGGTCGTGCATGAGGAGACGTACGGTCGTCGCGCCCTGCCCGGCGAGGAGCCGCACGACCTGCTCGCCGAGACCGTCGCCCAGATCCGCCCGCTGGACGCCAAGGCGCTCGGCGAGGCCTGGGAACGGCAGAAGCGCATGACCAAGCCGGCCGGCGCGCTCGGCATGCTGGAGATCATCTCCGCTCAGCTGTCCGGGCTGTCCCGCCAGTGCCCGCCGCCGATCCCGGAGCCCGCGGCCGTCGCGATCTTCGCCGGCGACCACGGTGTGCACGCCCAGGGCGTCACCCCCTGGCCGCAGGAGGTGACGGCCCAGATGGTCGCCAACTTCCTCGGCGGCGGCGCGGTCTGCAATGCCTTCGCCGGCCAGGTGGGCGCGGAGGTCTGCATCGTCGACGTGGGCGTCGCCGCCGACCTGCCCGCCACCCCCGGCCTGCTGCCCCGCAAGGTCCGCGCGGGCACGTCCGACATGACGACCGGCGCCGCGATGTCCCGCGAGGAGGCCAAGCAGGCCATCGAGGTGGGCATCGAGACGGCCCGCGACCTGGTGGCGGCCGGCAACAAGGCGCTGCTGACGGGCGAGATGGGCATCGCCAACACGACCGCCTCGGCCGCCCTGATCTCCGTCTTCACCGGCGCCGACCCGGCCGAGGTCACCGGCCGCGGCACCGGCATCAACGACGAGACCCTGGCCCGCAAGACCGAGGTCGTCCGCCGCGCTCTGGAACTCCACCAGCCCGACCCGGCCGACCCCATCGGCGTCCTGGCGGCGATCGGCGGCTTCGAACACGCCGCGCTGGTCGGCCTCCTGCTGGGCGGCGCCTCCCTGCGTACGCCGGTGATCCTGGACGGCGTCAGCGCCGGCGCCGCCGCTCTGGTCGCCCGCGCCGTCGCCCCCGAGGTCCTCGCGGCCTGCATCGCCGGCCACCGCAGCGCGGAGCCCGGCCACGTGGCCGCCCTCAACAAACTGGGCCTGCGCCCCCTGGTCGACCTCGACCTCCGCCTGGGCGAGGGCACGGGCGCCCTGCTGGCCCTCCCGCTGGTCCAGAGCACGGCGAGGGCGATGCACGAGGTGGCGACGTTCGACTCGGCCGGGGTGACCGAGAAGTAGACGTCCCGGAAGGGGATTCGGCCAGGGGGTCCGCGTCGGTCCGCCGTGGGTCTGTGGGCAGCCGTTGCGGGTCGTGGGCACTCGCTCCGCGGGGCGGAACGGGTGGGCACAGACCCGCGCACCCGCACCCGGCACCGAAGCTCAGCCACCGGACACCTGACCGGCCGACCCCACCCACCCCGTAAAATCCGCACGTCAGGGCCACCGCACCGCCGTAAAAGAGGAGCCGTACCCTCATGGCCGAACACCCCGCCTACCCCGTAGGCCTCCGCCTCACCGGCCGTAAAGTGGTCGTCCTCGGCGGCGGCCAGGTGGCCCAGCGCCGCCTCCCGGCCCTCATCGCGGCGGGCGCGGACATCCACCTCGTGTCCCCGGACGCGACCCCCTCCGTCGAAGCCATGGCCGACGCAGGCGAGATCACCTGGCAGCAGCGCCCCTACGAGGACGGCGACCTCGCCGACGCCTGGTACGCCCTCATCGCCACCAGCGACGATGACGCCAACACCCGCGCCTCCGCCGAAGCGGAGCGCCACCGCGTCTGGTGCGTCCGCTCCGACGACGCCGACGCCGCCACCGCCTGGACCCCGGCCACGGGAACCAGCGAGGGCGTCACGGTCGCGGTCCTCACCTCCGACGCACGCGGCCGCGACCCCCGGCACACCGCCGCGATCCGCGACGCGGTCGTCGAGGGCCTGCGCGACGGCACCCTCGTCGCCCCGCACCACCGCACCCGTACGGCCGGAGTCGCCCTCGTCGGCGGCGGCCCCGGCGACCCGGACCTGATCACCGTGCGCGGCCGCCGCCTGCTCGCCGAGGCCGACGTGGTCATCACCGACCACCTGGGCCCGCGCGACCTGCTCGCGGAGCTGCCGTCGAGCGTCGAGGTGATCGACGCGGCGAAGCTGCCGTACGGCAGGTTCATGGCCCAGGAGGCCATCAACAACGCGCTGATCGAGCACGCCAAGCAGGGCAAGTCGGTCGTACGCCTCAAGGGCGGCGACCCCTTCGTCTACGGCCGTGGCATGGAGGAGGTCCAGGCGCTGGCCGAGGCCGGCGTCCCCTGCACGGTCGTCCCCGGCATCTCCAGCTCGATCTCGGTGCCGGGTGCCGCCGGCATCCCGGTCACCCACCGGGGCGTCGCCCACGAGTTCACCGTGGTCAGCGGTCACATCGCCCCCGACGACGAGCGCTCCCTGGTCGACTGGCCGTCCGTCGCCAAGCTGACCGGCACGCTGGTGATCCTGATGGGCGTCGCCACGATCGGGAAGGTCGCCGAGACCCTCATCGCGCACGGCAAGTCCCCGGACACGCCCGTCGCCCTGGTCCAGGAGGGCACGACGGCCGCCCAGCGACGGGTGAACGCGACCCTCGCGACCGCCGCCGAGACGGTGCTCGCCCACGAGGTCAAGCCGCCGGCGGTCATCGTCATCGGCGACGTCGTGAACGTGGGACCGAGCGGACCGATCCCTTCCGCGTAACCGCGGGTAACCCAACCCGTACCGAACCGTTGGCACCACACCCAGGACAAGGCAGTATCACCCTGTGGCCGATCTCATCACCGTCGATGACCCCGCCGACCCGCGCCTGAGCGACTACACGGGCCTGACCGACGTCGAACTGCGCCGCAAGCGCGAACCGGCCGAGGGCCTGTTCATCGCCGAGGGCGAGAAGGTCATCAGACGGGCCAAGGAAGCCGGCTACGAGATGCGGTCGATGCTGCTCTCGGCCAAGTGGGTCGACGTCATGCGCGACGTCATCGACGAACTCCCGGCCCCGGTGTACGCGGTCAGCCCCGACCTCGCCGAGCAGGTCACCGGCTACCACGTGCACCGCGGCGCGCTCGCCTCCATGCAGCGCAAACCGCTCCCGACGGCCACCGAACTCCTCCAGTCCGCCCGCCGCGTGGTGGTCATGGAGTCGGTCAACGACCACACCAACATCGGCGCCATCTTCCGCTCCGCGGCAGCCCTGGGCATGGACGCGGTCCTGCTCTCCCCGGACAGCGCCGACCCGCTGTACCGCCGCAGCGTCAAGGTCTCCATGGGCGCGGTCTTCTCGGTGCCGTACGCCCGTCTCGACACCTGGCCCAAGGGCCTCGAAACGGTCCGCGAGGCGGGCTTCACCCTCCTCGCCCTCACGCCCGACGAGAAGGCCAAGACCCTCGACGAGGCCGCCCCGCACCGGATGGACCGGGTCGCCCTGATGCTCGGCGCCGAGGGCGACGGCCTCTCCACGCAGGCCCTGGTCGCCGCCGACGAATGGGTCCGCATCCCGATGTCCCACGGCGTCGACTCCCTCAACGTCGGCGCGGCGGCCGCGGTCGCCTTCTACGCGGTGGCCTCGGGCTGCCCGCAGATCTAGGCCGTACGGCGATGGCGCAGCGGGAGGCGATCGTCGCGGTCCTCCTCCGGGCCGACCGCGTCCTCGCCATCCGCCGCGGCCCGGCCGTCGCACGCCCCGGCTACTGGCAACCCCTCAGCGGCAAGATCGAGCCGGGGGAGACCCAGCGCGAGGCCGTCGTCCGAGAGGTCCGCGAGGAGGTCGGCCTCAGCGTCGTACCCCAGGCCAAGGTCTGGGAGTCCGAGACGGACGACGGCCGCTTCCGCCTCCACTGGTGGACGGCGAACGCCGAGACCGGCGCCGTCGTCCCCGACCCCGGCGAGGTCGCCGAGGCCCGCTGGGTCACACCCGACGAGTTCCTGGCCCTGGACCCGGTCTTCGAGGGCGACCGGGAGTTCTTCGAACGGATCCTGCCGGCCCTGTGAGGTCCTGTCCGCCCGGGCCCGTCGCCTAGTCGCGGATCTCGAACGTCGACTCGTACCGCTGGGACATCAGGTCGTCCCCGTCCAGCGGCGTGTAGCCGGGTTCCACCTGCTCCTGCTGCGGCCGTACGACGTCCCCGTCACCGCCGAGCCCGCGGTCCGGGCCCTGGCAACCCTGCGCCGCCGCAATGCCGAGCGCCACGAGCAGCGTCACCACGACGAACACGAACAGCCGCTGCCGCAGCAGCTGCGGGTTGGCGGGCCGCCGACCGGTACCCGTCCGCGGCGCCGGACGGCCCGCGCCATTGCGCGGTGCGGGCCGTCCGCTGCCGCCCGAGCGTGGGGCGTTGCGCGAGGCGGGGATCGGCCGGGGTCCGGGCCGGGACGAGGCCGTACCGCCGGGCAGGGCGCTGCCGCCCCGCGACGGCACACCGTCGCGCGCGGGACCCGGACCTCGGGAAGCGCCATTGCCGCGCGGCGGGGGAGTGCCCTGTGGGCGGCGCTGGAGACGCTGCTGTTCCGGGTAGGTGCCGGCGAGCCGCCCGGTCGGCCGGTCCGCCTCTCCGGAGCGCGGCGCGGGCGGCCGTACGTCCGCGAGCCCCTGCGCCTCCCGGGCCGCGATCTCCTTCAGACGCAGCGACAACTGCAGCGTGCTGGGCCGCTCCTCCGGTGCCTTCGCCAGACAGGCCCGCACCAACGGAGCGAGCGCGTCCGGTACGCCGTGCAGCTGGGGCTCCTCGTGGACGACGCGGTACAGCATCACCTCGGAGCTGCCGTGTCCGAAGGGTGAGTCACCCATGGACGCGTAGGCGAGGGTGGCGCCGAGGGAGAAGACGTCCGTGGCCGGCGTGACGGCGGCGCCGCGCACCTGCTCCGGGGCGAGGAAGCCGGGGGAGCCCACCGCGGTGCCGACGTGCGTGAGGGTCGAGGCCCCCGTCGCCCAGGCGATGCCGAAGTCGATGATCCGCGGTCCCTTGGGGGACAGCAGGATGTTGGAGGGCTTCAGATCCCGGTGGACGACACCGGCCTCGTGGACGGCGACCAGGCCCTCGGACAGGGCGGCCCCGACGGCGGCGACGTCCGCCGCGCCGAGCGCCCCCTCGTCGACAACCTTGTCGTGCAGGGAGGGCCCGGGCACGTACTGCGTGGCGAACCACGGCCGATCCGCCTCGAGGTCCGCGGCCACGAGCCGGGCCGTGCAGCCACCGCGAATCCGCCGTGCCGCCGACACCTCACGCGCGAACCGGGAGCGGAACTCCTGATCCTCCGCCAGATCGGGCCGGATCACCTTGAGCGCGACCCGCTGCCCCTTCTTGTCGGAGCCCAGGTAGACGACGCCCATTCCGCCCGCGCCGAGCCGTCTGTGAAGCCTGAACGAGCCGACGACGCGCGGGTCCTCGCGCCTCAGGCGCATCATCGCCATGTTCATCCCCGCTGCCCGGTCCGTCTGACGAGCCACAGCTTACGTTTCCACGGGCCGCCGTGCGCAGAGGCCGCGCCCTCTCGGGCCGATGGATTGTCAGTGGTGGATGGGAGACTTGAAGGGTGGTCAGGGGGCTGGCGAGCAAGGCGACTTCGCCCTGCAATGTCCCCCAACCACCCATCGCAGAAGGGGGATTGGGCCCGTGAAGGGTGATCGCGTGGAGATAGTCGTGGATGCGGGGGACACGACCCGCACGTACGAGGTGGTGGCGAGCAGGGCGGGCCGCCGGGTGGAGACGGCGGTGCGGCGAGGTGTCGTGGAAGTGAGCGAAGTCACCCGAAGCGGGACTGTCGTGCGTACGGCGCGCTTCATGGCGAACCGGGTTCTCGCGCTGGTCGAGCAGCCCGTGCCGCGCGAGGACAGCTCGGAGAAACCGGTGTAGACCGGGCGTCCCCTCGGGGAAGACCCCGAGACCTAGGACTTCGTCTCCACCCAGGGGAGTACTTCCCAGGTCATGGCTCATCCTCCGGGAGGCCCGCCAATCGGTACGAGGGCATGACGCCCGGCGTGGCCCGGCCGCCTAGATTTGAGGTCAAGCGGCGGGTGCAGCACTCGTCCCCCGAGGTCAGACACCCGCCGCTGCCAACGACAACTGACACAGGTCAGGAGAGGGACCATGGCCCAGACGGCACCGCGGACACTGATCCGCCCGCAGCAGCGCCCGCTGCTGCGCCCCCGTCGCCAGGGCCGCCGCCACCCCTTGGTGGCGACGCTCATGGCCCTTCCCCTGGCGGTCCTGCTCCTGGTCGTCTTCGACGGCTGGGAGACAGTGGCCACACAGGCGTCGTCCGTGGGCGTGATGCTGGGGCGCTGAGCGGCGACCCCAGGCCCGGAAGAGCGGTCCGGGCGGGGACATCCACCCATGAAACCCCGTGGGGACGGGGGTGCGGCGGACGGCAAAAATGCCGGCGCAGCTGGGGAGCTGCGCCGGCATTGCTTTTGCCTGCGCCGACAACTTCCGGTAGTACGCGGCCGTGGGCTCACGGCCGGAGGATCTTCACCTCGCCTGTCGACGCGGTCCGGGCCTTTCAGCCCGTCCGGCGGTCGAGGGCGATGCTGGTGCCATCCTTAGCCCTCACCCACCCGTTGGGGGCTGCGCGCCTGTCGGGGGTGTCTCTCGTTGCCGGCCCGGGCATTTCAGCCTGTCCGGTGTTCGGGGACGATGCTGGTGCCATCCTTAGCCCCCACCCACCCGTTGGGGGCTGCGGGCCTGTCGGCGGTGTCTCTCGTTGCCGGTCCGGGCATTTCAGCCTGTCCGGCGATCGAGGGCGATGCTGGTGCCATCCCTAGCCCCCACCCACCCGTTGGAGGCTGTACGCCTGTCGGCGGCACTTCTCGGCGCTGGTCCCGGTATTTCAGCCCGTCCGGCGTTTGAGGACGAGGCCGTTCAGGCCGACAGCGGGGGTCTGGGGGCGGCAGTCCCCAGGGGCCGGGGTGGAAGGGGCGGGAGCCCCTTAAAGGACGGGAAGGGTAGGGGCGGCGGGGGCGAGACACATCCATGGACGCGCCCGGCATCCGGCCCAGACCGACGAGCACCCCCCAACCAAGCCGCGCCGTCACCGACGTACTCTCGGCCCAGCCTCCCCCGCACCCAAGGGACCCCAGTGACCCCGAACCCTCTCCTGCCCGCCCTCACCGCACACGCCGAAGCCACGGCACACACACGCCCCCACCCCTGTCCCTGCGGGGCAACCGTCACGCTCGCCGACCGCCCCGACGCGACCGTCGTCCGGCACGCCGACACAGTCGCCAAGGCCCACGCCCCGGACATCACCCCCACCGAACTCACACCCCGCCTCACCGCCGCCGCCAACCTCCCCGACATACTCCTGGCCCCGCTCACCCTCATACCCGCCGACCTGCACGGCCGACCGGTCACCTTCTGGCCGTACGGCTCACCCGTAGACCCCGGCGACCCCGACGCGGCCCCCTGGGAGGCGGCAGCCACCCTCCTCGCCCGTCTCCACCGAACCCCGACCGAGGCCTCCGCCCCGCTGCCTCCCATGCGCGGCCCGGCCAAAGCCGCCCACGCCGTGGACCGGCTCCGCGAAGCCGAGGGCAGCACCCTCGCCGCCGGCACCGCCGCCGTCCTCCGCGCCTGGGACACCCTCCCCGCCTGGGCCCGCGCGAAGGCCCCGCAGCCCGACACCAGCACCCTCTGCCACGGCGACCTCCACCTCGGCCAACTCGTCCGCCACCCGGCCCCGGACGGCCCCTGGCTTCTCATAGACGTCGACGACCTCGGCGTGGGCGTGCCGGCCTGGGACCTCGGCCGGCCGGCCGCCTGGTACGCCTGCGGGCTGCTGTCGCCCGAGGAGTGGGAGCGGTTCCTGTCCGCGTACCGCGCCGCAGGCGGACCGGCCGTCCCCGCGGAGGACGACCCCTGGCCCGCCCTGGACATCCCGGCCCGCGCCCTCACCGTGCAGACCGCCGCTAGGGCGATCACCAAGGTCCTGGCCGAGGGCCGCGCCCTGGACGAGGTCGAGCAGTCCCTCGTGGACGCCTGTGACCGAATGGCCTCCGTCCCCCCTGAGTTGACCCGGGATTACGCAAAGTAGGGTGCAACCGACCGCAGCCGGACAGAGTCTGTTCTGGCGATACGCGAAGCAGGATCGACCGGCGAGGAGTTGAGCCGACCATGCAGTGTCCGAAGTGCCGAGCCCCGATGCACACGTACAACCGCAACGGCGTCCAGATCGAGCAGTGCAGCGGTTGCCGCGGCATCTTTCTCGACTACGGCGAGCTGGAGTCGCTGACCCGCCTGGAGTCCCAGTGGTCCCAGCCGGCCCCGCCGCCTCCGGCCGCCCCGCAGGCCTACCCGGCCCCCGCCCCTCAGGCCCCGGCCTGGGGCGCCCCGCACGGTGGTCACCACGGCGGCCACGGCGGTCACTACGGCCACAAGCGTCACAAGAGCTTCGGCCACATGCTGTTCTCCAGCTGAGCCGCACCAGCACGAAGAAGCCCCCGGTCATCGACCGGGGGCTTCGGTGTGTGGACGATACTGGGATTGAACCAGTGACCTCTTCCGTGTCAGGGAAGCGCTCTCCCGCTGAGCTAATCGTCCTCGGGATCGTGATCGACCAAACACGCCTGAAGATCACGAACTTACTGCGTGCGCGATACTGGGATTGAACCAGTGACCTCTTCCGTGTCAGGGAAGCGCTCTCCCGCTGAGCTAATCGCGCGGGTCAGACCTTCGATGATCTGTCGAAGATCCAGTGGACGATACTGGGATTGAACCAGTGACCTCTTCCGTGTCAGGGAAGCGCTCTCCCGCTGAGCTAATCGTCCTTGGAGGTGGAGACGGGATTTGAACCCGTGTAGACGGCTTTGCAGGCCGTTGCCTCGCCTCTCGGCCACTCCACCAGGAGTGTAGGGGGTCGGGAAGATCCCCTGTTCCTTCGAGCGGACGACGAGGCTCGAACTCGCGACCTCAACCTTGGCAAGGTTGCGCTCTACCAACTGAGCTACGTCCGCTTGTCGTTTCGTTCCGCTCCCGCGGCCCGGCGACGAGTTGAACTCTAGCGGATTCCGGGGCCAGCACAAAAACGCGTTTGTGCAGCGTGCTGCGCTGCGCCTGCTCAGGGACCTGCCGACGGGTCCCGAAGGACATGCCCAGGTCCCACGCAGGACACCCGCCATAGACTCGACTGCGTGCCCGACCTCCCTCCCCTCGCCCGCTTCGGCGATCGCGTGGCCACCGGCCTCCTCGATGTGACCAACGACCCAGCGGCCCTGGACTCCAGTGGTTTCTGGGCCGTCTGCGCCGACTTCGAGGGCTCTCTGACCTGCGCCCGCTTCCGGGACGTACGGGAGGAACCCGTGCCCGCGCCGGTGCCGGGTAAGTGGCGCGGTCCGGCTGCCGGTGACTGGACGTCCTCGCTCGACCGCTCCGCGTACACGGCGGGCGTACGGCGCATTCGCGAGCACATAGCGGCCGGCGAGGTCTATCAGGCGAATCTGTGCCGTGTCCTGAGCGCGCCGATCGGGCCCGACGCCGATGTGGACGACCTGACGGCCCTGCTGGCCCGCGGCAACCCGGCGCCGTACGCAGGAACGATCCGGCTGCCGGGGCACGGGGTTGAGACAGCCACCGCGTCTCCCGAGCTCTTCGTGCGCCGCGACGGGCGTGTTGTCGAGTCCGGGCCGATCAAGGGCACCGGGCGGACCGAGGCGGACCTGCTGGAGAAGGACTACGCCGAGAACGTGATGATCGTGGACCTGGTGCGCAACGACATCGGTCGCGTGTGCGCCACCGGGACGGTGACCGTGCCTGATCTGTGCGCCGTCGAGAAGCACCCGGGGCTTGTCCATCTGGTGTCCACCGTCCGCGGTGAGCTGGGCGCCGGGGTCGGCTGGTCCGAGCTGCTCGGCGCCGCCTTCCCGCCCGGCTCGGTCACCGGCGCGCCCAAGTCGAGCGCGCTGCGGATCATCGACGCGTTGGAGACGGCGCCCCGGGGCCCGTACTGCGGTGGCATCGGGTGGGTCGACGCCGACCGCGGGGCAGGCGAGCTGGCCGTCGGGATCCGTACCTTCTGGATCGACCGGGCCGAAAGTGTGCTGCGGTTCGGTACCGGCGCGGGGATCACCTGGGGGTCGGACCCCGAGGGGGAGTGGCGGGAGACCGAGCTGAAGGCGTCCCGGCTGCTCGCGGTAGCGTCGGGGGCGTACGAGGTGAGTGGAGAGGGACTGCAATCGTGAGGATCTGGCTGGACGGCGGGCTGCAGGACATGGAGTCCGCCCGTGTCTCCGTCTTCGATCACGGACTGACCGTGGGTGACGGCATCTTCGAGACGGTGAAAGCGGTGGACGGCCGTCCGTTCGCGCTGACCCGGCACCTCGACCGGCTGACGCGCTCGGCGCGCGGTCTCGGTCTGCCCGAGCCCGACCACGACGAGGTGCGCCGTGCCTGCGCCGCCGTCCTGGAGGCCAACCCGATGCCGCTCGGCCGGCTGCGCATCACCTACACCGGCGGTCACGGCCCGCTCGGCTCCGACCGCGGCGAGCACGGACCGACCCTCGTCGTCGCCGTCGGCGAGACCACCCGGCGCCCCGACTCCACGGCGGTCATCACCGTGCCCTGGACCCGCAACGAGCGCGGCGCGCTGACCGGCCTGAAGACGACCTCGTACGCCGAGAACGTCGTCGCCCTCGCCCGCGCCCACCAACACGGCGCCTCCGAGGCCCTGTTCGCCAACACGGTCGGGCAGCTCTGCGAGGGCACCGGGTCGAATGTCTTCGTCGTCCTGGACGGCGAGATCCACACCCCGCCGATCGCCTCGGGCTGCCTCGCGGGCATCACGCGCGTGCTGGCGGTCGAGTGGACCGGCGCGAAGGAGACGGACCTGCCGCTGGACGTCCTCGAGCGGGCCGACGAGGTGTTCCTCACCTCCACGCTGCGGGACGTGCAGGCCGTGCACCGCGTCGACGACCGTGAACTGCCGGGCGCACCGGGGCCGGTGACCGCCAAGGCGATGCGGATCTTCGCGGAGCGGTCGGGCGACGACCTGGATCCGTAGGGGCGAGGGGCACGTGGAGAAAATGGGCTGCCGTGAGCCGGTGCGGTGGGTAGAACACCCCTGATGACCACGACCCTGCGGCCGACCGAGCCGCTTCAGCACAACGAGGACGGGACCCGTTCGCGCCGCTTTCAGGTGTGTGTGAACGGCCGCCCCGTGGGCGCACTTCACCTCGGCACGCATCCCGTCTTCGGCGGCACGGTCGCCCTGATATCGGAGCTGCGCGTCGAGGAACCGGACCGGCGCCGCGGCCGGGGCACGGTGGCCGCCCTCGCCGCGGAGGAGGTGGCGCGCGGCTGGGGCTGCCGGCGCATCGAGGTGACGGTCCCCGGTGCCGCCGGACCGGCGCTGCGCCTCGCCACGGCGCTCGGCTACGTCGTACGCAATCGCGGTATGGAGAAGGCGCTCGGCGACACCGCGCCCGATCTGCCGCGGGGCAGCCGGGCGCGACCCATGACGGAGGCCGAGTACGGGCCCTGGGCGGACAAGAGCTTCGAGGAATACTTCCGCAGCTGGGTCGAGCGCGGGGTTCCGGCGGCCGCGGCCCGGGCCAAGGCCGAGCGGGACCACGCCGTACTGCTGCCGGCCGGTCTGCGCACGCCGGGTGCGGTCCTGAGCGTCCTGGAGCACGAGGGAACTCCGGTGGGCACGCTGTGGGTGGTGGCGCAGGATGACCGCGCGTACGTCTACGACGTGGAGACCGACCCGGCCCACCGGGGCAGAGGACACGGGCGCACGCTGATGCTGCTGGCCGAGGCCCAGGCGATCGCCGCGGGGCACCGGGTCGTCGGTCTCAACGTCTTCGCGGACAACGCGCCCGCCGAGCGGCTGTACGAGTCACTCGGCTACGAGACGACGCGGTACGCCCTGTTCAAGACGCTGCTGTAGCCGTCGGCCGGCCGAGGGCCCCGGACACGTCAGGCGCTCGGCCCGGCCAGCAGCCGGTCCGCGATCTCCTCGATGCGCTCGCGCAGCCCTTCCTGGCTCTTGCCGCCGTCGAGGCGCTCGCCGCCGATCACATACGTCGGCGTGCCGGTCACGCCGATCGCCTTGCCCTCGGCCTGGTCGGCGTCGACGATCAGGATGTGCCGGCCGTCGACCAGCGCGGTGTCGAACTCCTCGGTGTCCAGGCCGAGTTCCCCGGCCACCTCGACCAGGAAGGGTTCACCCTTACGGCCCAGCTCCTCGACCCGGCCCAGCACGGCCTCCACGTACGGCCACCCCTGCCCCTGCTCGAAAGCCTCCTCGGCGGCCTGCGCGCCGGCGAACGCGTGCTTGTGCTTCTCAAGCGGGAAGTGCCGCAGCCGCAGCTCCAGCCGGTCGCCGTAGCGGGCGCGCAGGGCACGGAGATCGTCCAGGGAGCGGCGGCAGTCGGGGCACTGCAGCTCGCACCAGACGTCGAGGACGGGGGCGGTGGGGCGGTCGGGGGAGGAGTCGCTCATGGTTCCAGTCTCCCAGCAGCGGCGCGGGCGACCCAATCCGACCGGGTCCTTTGCGGGACGGGAGCCCTGACGCAGACCCGGGCCGTTCCACCGGGACCGGGACCTGCGGAGGAGGGGACCCGGAGATGTCCCTGATGTCGGGCCCAGGCATGGCCGGGCGGGGTTGCCACGGTGCAGGATGGAAGGGACGAAGTGCCCTGACCGACTCAGCCTGCCCTGGAGGACCGGATGATTGCCGAGACCGTCTGTTCCGCCGCCGCCGCGGCCGGCCTGGGCATCGCGGCGGTCACGGCGTACCGCAAGCGTTTCCTCGCGGCCACGCGCATCGCCGCGTACTCGCTGGTGCCCCTGGGGCTGGTGATGACCGGTGTCGTCGACTGGCTGGCGGACACCGCGTTCAGCCCGACCGCTTGGGCGGGCTTCGGAGTCCTCGGCGTCTCCTGGCTGCTGTTCGTGAGCAGCCGCGCGGTGGAGCGCCGCCGTGGCGGCACCCGCAAGGAGCGCAAGGAAGCCAAGGCCGGCGCACAGCGCGAGGCGGTGGCCCCGGCGGCCTCGGCACCCTCGCTGGGTGCGGGGTCCCGTCAGTCGGCCCAGCCCGCGACCCCACCCCGGGCGGGGGCCTCGGACGATTTCAGCGACATCGAGGCGATCCTCAAGAAGCACGGCATCTGACGCCCGCACGCAGGGCTGAAACGACACAGTGGGTCGCCGCCCGGCCGTAAGTGATCATCACTCGAACCGGACATCGAGGAATTCGGCGAACTCCCGCTCATCCCGGGCGTGTTGATCGCGCGACGAGGGACAACTACGTCATCATCGCCGCGAGATGCTGGACACGACACAAAGCGAGGCCGCGCCACCTCAGGACGAGCCCCGCGGGTGCCTCTTCGCCCTTTCCCAGCCACCGCTTATGATCTTCCTTGCGGTGATCGGGTGTCTGCTGCTCATGGCTGCGCTGCACGATCTGCTGCTGCTCTGAGCCGTACCCGCGGGCCCCGGCGCCACCCGCCGGGGCCCGCGTCGACACCGGTATCCCGGCGATCGCTCAGCCCGCCGCTTCCTTGCGGCGAGCCCGGTAGGCGGCCACATGCAGACGGTTTCCGCAGGTGCGGCTGTCGCAGTAGCGCCGCGAACGGTTGCGCGAGAGGTCCACGAAGGCGTGTCGGCAGTCCGGCGCCTCACAGCGCCGCAGCCGCTCCTGCTCGCCCGCCACCACGAAGAACGCCAGCGCCATGCCGCAGTCGGCCGCCAGGTGGTCGGCGATGGAGGCGCCGGGGGCGAAGTAGTGCACATGCCAGTCGTAGCCGTCGTGATCCGTGAGCCGGGGGGTGGTTCCGGCGGCGGCGATCAGCTCGTTGATCAGCCCGGCGGCGGTCCGCGCGTCGGGCTCCGCGAAGATCTCGGCGAACCGCCCGCGCACCTTGCGCACCGCGGACAGATCGAACTCCGAGAGGACACCGACATCACTGATTTCGTGCTTTCGCACGAAATCGGCAAGCGCCGCGACGTCCGGCAGTGCGTCCGGAGTCTCGTCGCCCTCCGGTGCGGTGTTCACCAGATCCACCACGGCATCGAGCGCACACCGGGTGTCGTGGGTGATCAGCACGTTTCGCTCCCTGGCCTGAGGTCGGGCGGGGCGCCCGCCGATGCTGGCCGATGGTAGTGGCTCGCAGCGCCCACAGATCGGCCACGACCGTACGTGTCTTCGAATACAACGCCGTAGGGGCGCCGACGGTTCCCGTCCGGGCCGACCCGGACGGGAACCGTCGGCGTGTACTCACGGTGACCGGCAGGGCCGCCCTCCCCGAGCGCGCCTACGCCGCCCCCGCGGAGCGGAGGCGGCGCTGACGTGTGCCCTATGCGGTTGTCTTGGCCCGAGCCGTCTCCCCGAGTCGACGGCGCCGGGCGGCTTGCGGGAGCCTCGGCCTAGCTTTCCGCCAGGATGTGCGAGAGCTCCTGATCGAGATCGAAATGCCGATGCTCCGTACCGGGGGGCACCGCGGCATCCGTTCGCTTCAGGAAGGACTCCAGGGCCCGTGCAGGGGCCTCGAGCAGGGCCTCGCCCTCCGGAGAGCTCAGGGCGATGCAGACGACGCCCTGACCATGACTGCGCGACGGCCAGACGCGGACGTCGCCGGTGCCGGTGGGCCGATGCAGCCCCTCCGCAAGGAGGTCACGGGCGAACACCCACTCGACGGTCTCTTCGGCTCCGGTGTGGAAGGTGGCGTGCACGGCGTAGGGGTCGGCCGTGTCGTACCGCAGGCCTGCGGGGACAGGCAGGGAGGACTCGCTCGACACAACGAGGCGCAGGTGCAGCTCGCAGCTGACCGTGGTGTTCATAAGCGCCAGGGCCTTTCGCTCAGTGTGCGCTCGGGGATTCGCACGTCGGCGAAATCGACATGCCACCTACGGTGCCGTTGTAAACCCCTCTGAGTGTTTTGCGTGTGTTTACGTAACTCTTCCGGCCGAGAACCCGTTCGCGAGGTACGACCATTCCGGTGACTGGTTTCCGTCCGGTAGGGTTTGGCCGTATGAATACGGGGAGTAACGAGCCGGGCGAAGTTGCCGTGGCTACCGACAAGATCGAAGTGGATGGTGTGAAGGGCGACAGCGAGCAGGGGCTCGGCTCACGAGCGCCGGAGTTCGTCAAGGCGCGTAGAGCGCTGCATCTGAGCTGGCAGGTGGGCGTCTTCGTCATCGGCCTCGCGATAGTCGTCACCGGCATCATCCTGCTGCCTCTGCCCGGTCCGGGCTGGGTGGTCATCTTCGGGGGCATGGCGGTCTGGGCGACCGAGTTCGTCTGGGCCCAGCTCGTGCTGCGCTGGACCAAGCGCAAGGTCACCGAAGCGGCCCAGCGGGCCCTCGACCCGAAGGTGCGCCGTCGCAACATCATCCTGACGACGATCGGCTTGGTGATCGTGGGTGTGCTGCTCGGGTTCTACCTGTGGAAGTTCGGCATAGTGATGCCCTGGAAGATCAAGGACCAGTGATCCGCGAGGGGGTGCGGATGTCGGCCGGTGCGGGTTCGCGCTGGTCACTCGCACCCCCTGACATGGGGTAATGTTCTTCCTGCATCCGGGCGATTAGCTCAGTGGGAGAGCGCTTCGTTCACACCGAAGAGGTCACTGGTTCGAACCCAGTATCGCCCACCCGGATCCGGCGGCCCGCCTGCGAC
>NZ_JBSGVW010000017.1:0-171328 GCF_053608645.1 Streptomyces sp. NPDC055013 | reverse complement strand
GAGCAGCCGGGCGGCCGGCCGGGGGTGTCCGATCGGCGGACCTCACGGTCACGGGGCGGGCGGGAAGTGACCTTCCTCGACGAAGAACTCCACGTACCTGGCGAAGAGTTCGCGTGTCAGCGGCGGGCAGGTGATGTCCGTGCCGACGAGGGCCGCCTCGGTCTCGGTCGTGTCGATGGGCGGATAGAAGCCGTCGGTGTCGGACGTCATCATCTCGAACGCGTGCAGCAGCGGCAGCAGGGCGTTGTCCCGGTCGGAGCGCACCGCTGCGCTCCACCGCTCCCGGTCCGTCTCGTCGAGGCGGTACCCGAGTTCACGCAGATACGCCACGCAGTCGGCGAGGCTCAGCGAGCTGCGGTTGAACAGGTGGAAGGTGCCGCCGGCCGGCTCGCGCTGTGAGATGCCGACGATGGCGGCGCTGACGTAGTCGACGGGCAGCAGATGGAAGCGGCCGTCGACACCGGTCGGCGTGGCCTGTGCCTGGAGGAGGCCCTTGAGGCTGAGCCAGACGAAGTCGCGGGTCTGGCAGGCCCCGTTGCGGGTGTCGCCGGAGATGACGTCGACGCGGTGCACGGACACCGGCAGACCCCGGTCCCGGGCGAGGCCGACGAGTTGTTCGGCGACCCACTTGGACTGAAGGTAGCCGCTCGGCAGCGCCTCGGCGGGGCCGGTCGGGTCGGTCACCTTCAGGGGGACACCGGGCGTGACCGGGCCGTCGAAGACACCGACCGTGGAGACGTAGTGCACCGGGACCGTGCGGTGGCGGGCCGCCAGGCGCAGGATCTCCCGGGTGCCGTGGACGTTGGCGTCGCGCAGTGCCTCGTAGGGATGCAGCCAGTGCACGGTGGCGCCCGCGTGATAGACCGCGTCCACGGTACGGGCGAGGTCGTCGAACACCTCCTCGGTCAGGCCGAGCCGCTCGTCTGCCAGGTCACCGGCGCGGACCCGCAGCCGGCTCTCGTCCACGTCGTCCCAGACGCGGTACCAGGTCAGGCTGGAGCGCAGCCGCTGGTACGCCGTCTCGTCGTCGGCGCCGCGCACCAGGCAGTGCACGCGAGCGGTCGTGGTGCGCATCAGATCGCGTACCAGGAACGCGCCGAGGAACCCGCTCGCGCCGGTGACCAGGAGGTCGGACGGGTCGGTGACCGTGCTGACCACCTCGGCCGCGGGGCGGATGTCGGCGGGCAGGTGGAGGTCGGCCGCGTAGTCCACGGCGGGGGCCGCCGTGGACGGCTCGGTCGTGTCCCGGGTGGTCGCGAGGAGTTCGGTGCGCAGGTGTGCCGCGAGGGCCCGGGGGGTCGGATGGTCGAAGACCAGGGTGGCCGGCAGCCGCCGGTCGGTGAGCGTGGCGAGCCGGTTGCGCAGTTCGACCGAGGTGAGGGAGTCGAAACCGCTGCTCTGCAGCGGGCGTTCGGGGTCCGTGCCGGTGGTGTCGGTGCGGCCGAGGACCCGGGCGATCTCGGCCAGTACGGCGTCGAGGACGATCGTAAGCTGCTCGTCCTCGCCGAGTCCGGTGAGCCGGTCGGCGAGCGCGGGCCCCGCGTCGGCCGCGCCGCGCGCAACGGCACGGGTCGGCACGCGCACCAGGGACCTCAGCAGTACCGGAACCTGCGGCTGGCGGCGCAGGACCGGGATGTCGAGGGGCGTGGCCACGAGGTACGGCCGACCGGTGTCCAGGGCGAGGTCGAAGAGGGCCGTGCCCAACTCCTGGGGGACGGTGCGGAAGCCGCTGCGGGCGATCCGCTTCAGGTCCGTCTCGCTCAGACCGCCCGTCAGCCCGGTCGCCTGCTCCCACAGGCCCCAGGCGATGGACGTTGCGGGCAGCCCCGAGGCCGCGCGGTGCTGGGCGAGGGCGTCAAGGTGGGCGTTGGCCGCGGCGTAGGTGGACTGGCCGGGTCCGCCGACGGCGGCGGCCACGGACGAGAAGAGCACGAACGCCGTCAGGTCGGCGTCCCCGGTCAGCTCGTGCAGGGCCCAGGCCGCGTCGGCCTTGGGTCGCAGCACGGCGTCGAGCCGCTGCGGCGTCTGCGAGCCGATGACGCCGTCGTCGAGGACACCGGCGGTGTGGACGACGCCGCGCAGCGGGTGCTCTGCCGGCACCGACGCCAGGACGCGCGCGAGGGCGGTGCGGTCGGCCACGTCGCAGGCGGCCACGGTCACGGACGCGCCCAGGGCCTGCAGTTCGGAGCACAGGTCCGTGGCGCCGGGGGCGTCCGCGCCTCGCCTGCTGAGCAGCAGCAGGTGGCGGACGCCGTGGTCCGTGACCAGGTGACGGGCGAAGTGGGCGCCGAGCGATCCCGTACCGCCGGTGACCAGGACGGTGCCGTCGGGGTCCCACACCGCGCGGGGGCCGGCGGTTGCGGGCTCCGGGAGCGGGGTGCGCAGCAGGCGCGGTACGTGGATCCGGAGCGCGCCGCCCGGGGCGGTCCCACGGATCGCGGCCTGCGGTTCGCCGGAAGCGACCACGGCGGAGAGCGCGTCCGGGGCGGAGGCCTGGGCGGTGTCCACGTCCACGTCCACCAGGACGATCCGTCCCGGTGTCTCCGACTGCGCTGAGCGCAGCAGTCCCCACGCGGCCGCGGCGGCGGGGTCGGTGACGTCCTCGTCGCCGGTGACGGCCACGGCGCCACGGGTCACGACGACCAGCGGAGCCGCGGCCAGGGTCTCCTGGGCGAGCCACTCGCGGGCCCAGGACAGTGCCCGGCCCACGGTGTCCCTTACGGCCTCCTCCGCGGCCGACCCTGCCGGTGCGGTCAGGTCGAGGCGTACGGCCCCGACGCGCTCACCGGCAGCCGTGGCGGCGGCGACCCCGGCCTGTACGTCCGGATGCTCGGCGGAGCCGAGGGTCAGCCAGTTCAGGGACGCGGCGGGCAGGGGCCGGGGAATCCACTCGACGTGGTGGAGTGCGTCGCGGTGCCGGGAGCGGGCGGCCCGCAGCGCTTCGGCACGGACGGGGCCGACGGTTACGGCGTCGGCCACCGCGACGGGCTGTCCGGCCGGGTCGGTGAGGCGTACCGCGTAGGTGTCGTCGGTGCCGGGGAGCGGGGCGAGGTGGACGCGCAGGGTGTCCGCGCCGGTGGCGTACAGGCGCAGGCCGCGCCAGTGGGTCGCGGCGTGCGGCAGGCCGGGCAGTCCCGTGGCGTACAGCGGTTGCAGGGCCGCCTCCAGCAGCGCCGGGTGGAGACCGAATTCCTCGGCGCGGGTGTCGGCGTCGGAGGCCAGGGCAACCTCGGCGAACAGCTCACCGCCACGCCGCCACATTCGGGTGAGGCCTCGGTATGCGGGCCCGTAGTGCACACCGGCGGCGGTGAAGCGGTCGTACAGGGCGGACGGGGCGTCTGGGGCGCCGGTGCCGGCCGATGCGCCGCCGGTGCGCGGTTCTGCGGCGGTGGCCGGTTGGGCGCCGGCGGGCGGCTCGATGGCGGGGACGGCCGGTTCGTCGCCGGTGAGCGGCTCGCCGGCGGTCGTAGGCTCGACGCCTGTGTGTGTCCCGACACCGCCGAGCGACTCCCCGCCCGTGAGCGGCTCGGCGTCGCTCGGCGGCCAAGGAGTGTCCGGCTCGGTGTCCGCCGGGGCGACGAGCGGGTTCTCGGTCAGCAGTCCGTGCGCGTGGCGCGTCCAGGACGCGTCGGCGTCGTCCGGCCTGGCGTGGACGGTGAGGACGCGTCGGCCGTCGGTGTCCGGTTCGCCGACGCGGACCTGGAGGTGCAGGGCCCCGTCACGGGGCAGCACCAGCGGCGTGTCGACGACGAGTCCGTCCACGGCGGTGCAGCCCGTCTCGTCTCCGGCCCGGACGGCCAGTTCGGCGAGGACCGTGTTCGGTACGACGGTCTCCCCGGCGACGGTGTGCGCGGCGAGGAGCTGGTTCGTGCGGGCTGACAGACGGGCCGTGAACAGCGCTTCGTCGCGGTCACCGGGGAACAGCGCGGCGCCGATGAGGGGATGGTCGGTGCTGTCCAGTCCGAAGCCACCGGCGTCACGGCTGCCGGCAGCGAGCACGTCGGCCCAGTACCGCTGGTGGCGGAAGGCGTAGGCGGGCAGCGGGACCCGGCGGGCTCCGGTGCCGTCGAAGAACGCCTCCCAGTCGACGGACACACCGCGCGCGTGCAGGGTTCCGATGCCGTCGACCAGCGCGGACGGTTCGTCCCTGTCGGGGCGTTGGAGAGCATGTACGGCGGCGTCGTCCCGGTCGGCGAGGACGGTCCGGGCGAGGGCGGTGAGGACGCCGCCGGGGCCAATCTCGACGACAGTGCGCACACCTTGGTCGTACAGGGTGTCGACGGCGTCGGCGTAACGGACCGCTTCCCGGACCTGGGTCACCCAGTAATCCGCCGACCGCAGATCCTCACCCACCGCCAACCGCCCCGTCACCGTCGACACCACACCCAACCGGGCCGCGTCGTACCGCACCTCCTTCGCCACCGAACGGAACTCCTCCAACATCGGCTCCATCAACGGCGAATGAAACGCATGCGACACCTCCAACCGACGCACACGCCGACCCGACAACCCGACCAGAACCTCCTCCACCGCATCCCCAGCACCCGACACCACCACCGCCGACGGCCCATTCACCGCCGCCACACCCACCACATCACCACGACCACAACCACCGATCGCGGTCCGGACCTCCCCCTCAGAGGCCTCCACCGCGACCATCACACCCCCCACCGGCAACCCCTGCATCAACCGAGCACGAGCCACCACCAACCGACCCGCCTCACCCAGACCCACCACCCCCGCCACATGAGCCGCCACCAACTCCCCCACCGAATGACCCGCCACAAAATCAGGCCGCACACCCCACGACTCCACCAACCGGAACAACGCCACCTCAAACGCAAACAACGCCGGCTGCGTCCACCCCGTCTCCCCCAACACCGACGCATCCGCCCCGAACAACACCCCCCTCAACGACCCACCCAACAACGGATCCAACACCCCACACACCTCATCCAACGCCCCCGCAAACACCGGAAACGCCTCATACAAACCACGACCCATCCCCACCCGCTGAGCACCCTGACCCGAAAACACCACAGCCAGACCACCGGGGCGGGAAAGGGCCCCGACGCTCGCGGGCGGCGCGCCCGATTCGGCGGCGAGGTGCTGGAGGGCGTCGGCCAGTTCGTCGCGGCCGGATCCGGTCAGGACGACGCGGCGGTCGTGCAGGGTTCGCGTGGTCGCGAGGGAGTAGGCGAGGTCGCTGGCGGACTGCTCGGGGTGGGCGGCGACATGCTGGTGCAGCCGCTGGGCCTGGGCGCGCAGGGCGTCGTCGTCCGGGGCGGACAGGAGCCAGGGCACGGCCGGGAGCGTCCGGCCCGCCGGCGCCGGAGCAGCGGCCTCCGCTGCCGGTGCCTCCTCCAGGATGACGTGGGCATTGGTGCCGCTCACGCCGAACGCCGAGACGGCGGCACGGCGCGGTGCCGATGCCCGGGCGGGCCACTCGCGGGCCTCGGTCAGCAACTCGACCGCGCCGGAGCTCCAGTCGACCATGGGTGTGGGCCGGTCGACGTGCAGGGTCCTGGGCAGCACTCCGTGCCGCATGGCCTGCACCATCTTGATCACGCCGCCCACGCCCGCCGCGGCGACGGTGTGGCCGATGTTCGACTTCAGGGAGCCGAGCCACAACGGCCGCTCACGGTCTCGGCCGTAAGTCGCCAGCAACGCCTGCGCCTCGATCGGATCACCCAGCCTCGTCCCCGTACCGTGCGCCTCCACCGCATCCACGTCGGAGGGGGCGAGACGGGCGTTCTCGAGGGCCTGGCGAATGACGCGCTCCTGCGACGGGCCGTTGGGCGCCGTCAGACCATTGGAGGCACCGTCCTGGTTCACGGCGCTGCCGCGTACGACCGCCAGCACCCGATGCCCGTTGCGCACCGCGTCCGACAACCGCTCCACGACCAGCAGACCCACGCCCTCCGACCAGGAGGTGCCGTCGGCGGCGGCCGCGAACGACTTGATCCGCCCGTCGGGGGCGAGTCCGCCCTGGCGTGAGAAGTCGACGAATCCACCCGGGGTCGCGGTGATCGTCGCACCCCCGGCCAGCGCGAGGGTGGACTCCCCACGACGGACCGACTCCACCGCGAGGTGAAGGGCGACCAGCGACGAGGAGCAGGCGGTGTCGATCGAGACAGCCGGGCCTTCGAGTCCGAAGGTGTAGGCGATACGGCCGGAAGCGACACTGCTGAGCTTTCCGGTCATGAGGTGGCCCTCCAGCTCGGCCGGGCCTTCGAGTCCGAGATAGCTCTGCTCGATCACGCCGGCGAAGACGGCCGTACGGCTGCCGCGCAGCGTGGCGGGGTCGATCCCGGCGTCCTCGAACGCCTCCCACGCCGTCTCCAGGAGGACGCGCTGCTGGGGGTCCATGGCGCGGGCCTCGCGGGGCGAGATGCCGAAGAAGTCGGCGTCGAACAGGGCGGCTCCGTCGAGGAATCCGGCATCCCGGGTGTACGACGTGCCGGGCTCGTCGCGGTCCGGGCTGTACAGGGCGTCGAGGTCCCAGCCGCGGTCCGTGGGGAACGGGCTGATGGCGTCGCGGCCTTCTGCGGCGAGGTGCCACAGGTCGTCCGGTGACGCGACGCCGCCCGGGAAGCGGCAGGCCATGCCCACGATCGCGACCGGTTCGGTGGCGGCCGACTCGAGCGTCTCGATGCGCTCGCGCGCCTTCTGCAGGTCGGCGGTGACCCACTTCAGGTAGTCGACGAGCTTCTGTTCCTTGGTCTGGGCCTGCTCCTGCGCGCGGGACATGTCAGCGGACATGCGGAATCAGTCTCTCCTCGGTACCTGAAGGGTGGGTGGTGCGGGGCGGGGCGGCGGGACGCTCGGCGTCAGTCCGCGGCCCGGCCGAGCTGTGTGTCGATGAAGTCGAAGATCTCGTCCGCGGACGCGTCCTTGAGATCCGCAACAGCGGCCTCGGCGGCGGACGGGAACGGTGCGTCGGCCGGTCCCGCGAGGCGGTCGGCCAGCGTCCGCAAGCGCTCGGACAGCGCCACGCGGTTCTCGTCGGGGTGCGAGCCGGCCACCGCCAGAGCGTCCACGGATGCCTCCAGCCGGTCCAGTTCCTCATTCGCGGTACGGGCCGGCGCGCCACCGGAGCCCGGGCCCGGTGCGCCCGCCTGCGTCTGGACGTAGGAAGCGAGCGCGGCGGGGGTCGGATGGTCGAAGACGACGGTGGCGGGCAGCGGGAGACCCGTCTCGGTGCCCAGCCGGTTGCGCAGCTCGACGCCGGTCAGGGAGTCGAAACCGAGCTCCTGGAAGGGGCGGTGCGGCACGACGGCCGACGTGTCGGGGTGCTTGAGCACCTTGGCGACCAGTTCCGTGACGAGGGCCAGGAGATATTGCTCTCGCTGTGCCTCGCTCAGCGGTGCGAGCCGCTCGGCCAGAGGCACGACCCGGGGTGCCTCCTCCTGGACTTCGGGCGTGGCCGGCACGGCGGGTCCCGTGCGAGCCCTGTCGACGGCGACTTCGTCGAGCCAGTACCGCTGGTGCTGGAAGGCGTAGGTGGGCAATGGGACCCGGCGGGCTCCGGTGCCGTCGAAGAACGCCTCCCAGTCGACGGACACACCCCGCGCGTGCAGCGTGCCGAGCGCTTCGACCAGGGTCTCGGGCTCGGGGCGTCCCGCGCGGGTGGCGACCGTGGCGGTCAGGGCGTCGGGGTCACGGACAGCCTGGGCGGCGAGGGCGGCGAGAACACCACCGGGGCCGAGTTCCAGGAGTGTGGTGACGCCCTCGGACTCCAGGGTGGTGACGGCGTCGGCGTAACGGACCGCTTCCCGGACCTGGGTCACCCAGTAATCCGCCGACCGCAGATCCTCACCCACCGCCAACCGCCCCGTCACCGTCGACACCACACCCAACCGGGCCGCGTCGTACCGCACCTCCTTCGCCACCGAACGGAACTCCTCCAACATCGGCTCCATCAACGGCGAATGAAACGCATGCGACACCTCCAACCGACGCACACGCCGACCCGACAACCCGACCAGAACCTCCTCCACCGCATCCCCAGCACCCGACACCACCACCGCCGACGGACCATTCACCGCCGCCACACCCACCACATCACCACGACCACAACCACCGATCGCGGTCCGGACCTCCTCCTCAGAGGCCTCCACCGCGACCATCACACCCCCCACCGGCAACCCCTGCATCAACCGAGCACGAGCCACCACCAACCGACCCGCCTCACTCAGACCCATCACCCCCGCCACATGAGCCGCCACCAACTCCCCCACCGAATGACCCGCCACAAAATCAGGCCGCACACCCCACGACTCCACCAACCGGAACAACGCCACCTCAAACGCAAACAACGCCGGCTGCGTCCACCCCGTCTCCCCCAACACCGACGCATCCGCCCCGAACAACACCCCCCTCAACGACCCACCCAACAACGGATCCAACACCCCACACACCTCATCCAACGCCCCCGCAAACACCGGAAACGCCTCATACAAACCACGACCCATCCCCACCCGCTGAGCACCCTGACCCGAAAACACCACAGCCAGACCACCACCAGAGGGGTTGATCGGGGTCAAGTGGCTCAGCCCGTTGAGGAGTTCGGTGGAGCCGGCGGCCACGACCGCTGTGCGGTGCGGCAGCGCGGCGCGCGTGGTGGCCAGGGAGTAGGCGATGTCGAGCGGGTCGGGGGCGCCGGGGGTCGAGGCGAAGGCGTGGAGTCGCTCGGCCTGAGCGGTGAGTGCCTGGGGAGTGCGCGCGGACAGGATCCATGGCACTGCGGGCAAAGTGCGCTCGCCGTTGGTGTCGGCGGGCGGGGAAGCCGGGGCCTCCTCGATGATCACGTGGGCGTTGGTGCCGCCGAATCCGAAGGAGGAGACGCCCGCACGGCGCGGTTCGCCGTCGCGCGCGGTCCAATCGCGTGCCTCGGTGAGCAACTCGACCGCACCGGTGTCCCACTCCACGAACGGCGAGGGCTCTTCGGCGTGCAGGGTCTTCGGCAGCACACCGTGCCGCATGGCCTGCACCATCTTGATCACGCCACCGACACCCGCAGCCGCCTGCGCGTGCCCGATGTTCGACTTCAACGAGCCGAGCAGCAGAGGACGTTCACGGTCCTGGCCGTACGTAGCCAGCAACGCCTGCGCCTCGATCGGATCACCCAACCGGGTTCCCGTGCCATGTGCCTCCACCGCATCCACGTCAACGGCGGACAGTCCGGCCGAAGCAAGCGCCTGCCGGATCACCCGCTCCTGCGACGGACCGTTCGGCGCCGTCAGACCATTCGAAGCACCGTCCTGGTTCACCGCGCTGCCCCGCACCACCGCCAGCACCCGATGTCCATGGCGCACCGCGTCCGACAGACGCTCGACGACGAGTACGCCGACTCCCTCGGACCAGGCCACACCATCGGCCCCGGCGCCGAACGACTTGCACCGCCCGTCCGGCGACAGGCCTCGCAGCCGGGAGAACTCCAGGAAGGCCACCGGTGTCGACATCACCGTGACGCCGCCGGCGAGGGCGAGCGAGCACTCGCCGTTGCGCAGCGCGTTCACCGCGAGGTGCAGGGCGACCAGCGAGGACGAGCAGGCCGTGTCGACGGAGACCGCCGGGCCCTCGAAGCCGTAGGTGTAGGAGAGCCGGCCGACGGCGATGCTGCCGGCGCTGCCGCTGTACAGGTAGCCCTCGAAGTCCTCCGGGGGCAGGTGGGGGCGTGAGCCGTAGTCGTTGTACATCTGGCCCGTGAACACGCCGGTGTCCGAGCCGCGCAGCGCGGTGGAGTCGATGCCGGCGTGTTCGAACGCCTCCCAGGCCGTCTCCAGCAGCAGCCGCTGCTGCGGGTCGATCGCCATGGCCTCGCGCGGCGACATCCCGAAGAAGGCCGGGTCGAACTGGTCGGCGTCGTGCAGGAATCCGCCTTCGCGGGCGTACGAGGTGCCTGTGCGGTCGGGGTCCGGGTCGTAGAGGCCGTCCACGTCCCAGCCCCGGTTTCCGGGGAAGCCGCCGACGGCGTCGGTGCCGTCTGCCACCAGGCGC
Source organism: Streptomyces sp. NPDC055013 (assembly GCF_053608645.1). Classification (NCBI taxonomy): domain Bacteria; kingdom Bacillati; phylum Actinomycetota; class Actinomycetes; order Kitasatosporales; family Streptomycetaceae; genus Streptomyces; species Streptomyces sp. NPDC055013. The sequence goes on along the minus strand of NZ_JBSGVW010000017.1, from coordinate 161,326 downwards.
CACAGGTCCTCGGGCGAGGACACGCCGCCGGGGTAGCGGCAGGCCATGCCGACGATCGCGATCGGCTCGCGCCGTCGGTCCTCGACGTCCCGCAGCTGCCGGCGTGCCTCACGGGCATCGGCGACGGCCTTCTTGAGGTAGTCGCGGAGCTTGTCCTCGCCCGCCATGGTGTGTCAACTCCCGTGTGTCGTGTGGTGATCGGTGCCGTTGTGGGCGTTGGTGGTCAGTTCAGTTCGTCGACGAGGGCGAACAGTTCCTCGTCCGTGGCCGAGTCCAGGTCCTCGTCCGGGTCGTCGCCCAAGTCGTCGCTCAAGTCCTGGTCCGACGTCCCGGCCGCGCTGTCGGCGGCGTCGAGGAGTTCCCGGAGGCGGGCGGTGATCCGGCCGTGGGCGGACGCGTCGGCTGCGGCCATCTCGATGGCGGCTTCGAGCCGGGCCAGTTCCGCGAGCACCGGCTCGTCCGGTGAGGTCTCCTCGACGGTGAGCCGGTCGCCCAGGTACGTGGCGAGCGCCCTCGGCGTGGGCTGGTCGAAGACCAGGGTGGTCGGCAGCCGCAGTCCCGTCTCGGTGCCGAGCTGGTTGCGCAGTTCGACGGCGGTCAGGGAGTCGAAGCCGAGTTCCTGGACGGGTCGGTCGGCGTCGATCGCGGTGTGGTCGGCGTGTCCGAGTACGGCGGCCACCCGGCCCCGTACGAGATCCACCAGGGCCCGTTCACGGTCGGTCGCGGACAGGACGGCGAGTCGCTCGGTGAGCCCCTGGCCCTCGGTCCGGCCGGCGGGGACGGTGTCCGTGGCGGCGGCGCGACGGGTCCTGTTGGCGCGGACGAGTCCGGAGAGGAGAGGCGGTACCTGGTCGCCCAGGGCGCGGATCGCCCGGGTGTCGAGCCGGGTGACGGCGAGGGTGCTCTCTCCGGTGGCCGGGGCGGCGTCGAAGAGGGCCATCGCGTCGTCGGTGGCCAGCGGCAGCAGCCCGGACCGGGCCAGGCGGCGCAGGTCCGCTTCGGCCAGGTGGCCGGTGATGGTGCTGGTCTCCTCCCAGAGGCCCCAGGCGAGGGAGGTCGCCGGGAGTCCCGCGGCTCGGCGGTGGGCCGCCAGTGCGTCCAGGAAAGCGTTGCCCGCCGCGTAGTTCGCCTGGCCCGCCGTCCCCAGCAGGCCCGATACGGACGAGTACAGAACGAACGCGCCGAGCCTCATCTCCCGGGTCAGCTCATGCAGGTGCCACGCCGCATCCACCTTCGGACGCAACACAGAATGCAGTCGGTCGGCCGACAACCCCTCCACCGTCACGTCGTCCAGCACACCCGCCGTATGCACCACACCCGACAGCTCACCCACCTCGGCCAGCAGCGCAGCCAGAGCGGACCGGTCCGACACATCACACGCGGCCACCGTCACCGAAGCACCCAAGGCCTCCAGCTCCGACCTCAGTTCCCCCGCGCCGGCCGCCAGCTCACCTCGCCGGCTCACCAGCACCAGCGACCGCACACCGTGCACGACGACGAGGTGCCGGGCCGCGACAGCGCCCAGCCCACCGGTGCCACCCGTCACGAGCACCGGACCGGCACCCCACGACACCGCACCACCCTCACCCGGGACGGCACGCCGCAGTCGCGGAACCACCAATCCACCCGAACGCACCGCCACCTGCACCTCACCTGAGGCGACAGCGGTGGTGAGCACGGCCGGAGCCGAGTCGGAGTCCGGTTCGTCGAGGTCCAGGAGCTGGATGCGGCCCGGGTTCTCGGACTGCGCCGAGCGCAGCAGGCCCCACAGCGGTGCGTGCGCCAGGTCGGTGACGTCCTCTTCGGCCGCGGTGGCCACGGCGCCCCGGGTGATGACCACGAGACGGGTGTCCGCGAACCGTTCGTCCCGCAGCCACTCCTGCACCTGGACGAGGGCCCGCTGTGCCGCCTCCCGCGCGGTTTCCGGCAGCGAGTCGCCGCTGGGCGCGGAGATGTGGGATGCGAGGAGGACCCCGGGCACGGTCGCGCCCGCGTCGACGGCCCGTGCCACCTCGCCGAGGTCGGCGTAGGAGCGGACCGTGTCGGCAGGGAGGAGAAGGTCCTGTGCCTGGCCCACGACCGCCCAGGTCGAGAGGTCGGCCGTGACGTCCGTCGCGGCCGGCCTGCTCCACTCGACCCGGAGCAGGCCGTCGGCGGTGCCGGTGTCCGCGGCGCGCAGCGACTCGGCGGACAGCGGGCGCAAGGTCAGCTCCGCCACGGTGGCGACCGGTGCGCCCGAGCCGTCGGCCACCGTGAGCGCGACCGTCGTGGAACCGCCGTTCGCGGTCTCGGGGGCCGCGGCACCGGCGAGCCGGACCCTCAGCACGGACGCGCCCGCGGCGGTCGCGCTCACTCCGGCCCAGGTGAACGGGAGCAGCGGTTCGCCTTCGTCACTGACGACTCCGGGCAGCAGCGGGTGCAGCGCGGCGTCGAGCAGTGCGGGATGGAGGGTGAACCGGCGCGCCTCGGTGCGCTGTTCGTCACCGAGGGCGACCTCGGCGCAGAGGTCGTCCCCGACTGTCCACAGCCGGCGCAGGTTACGGAACGCGGGCCCGTAGGCGTAACCCCGCTCGGCCAGACGCTCGTAGGCACCGGTGAGGTCGATCTCGCGGGCTCCGGCGGGCGGCCAGACGGCGAGCGCCTCCTCAGCCGTGTCCGTGCCGGCGCGCAGAGTGCCGTAGGCGTGCAGGGTCCAGGTCCCGTCGTGGCCGGCGTCGCCGTGCGGGCGGGTGTGGATGCGCAGCGGGCGTGTCGCGTCGGTGTCCTCGGCGCCGACGGACACCTGGAGGTGTACGCCGCCGCGCTCGGGCAGCATCAGCGGTGCGGCCAGGGTGAGTTCCTCGACCGTGGTGGCGCCGAGCTGTTCGCCTGCCCGCAGGGCGAGTTCGAGCAGTCCGGTGCCGGGCACGAGCACGGTGCCGGCGACGGTGTGCTCCGTCAGCCAGGGGTGCGTGCCGCGGGCCAGACGGCCGGTGAGGACGTGTTCGTCACGGTCGGCCAGCGGGACGGCGGCGCCGAGCAGCGGGTGGTCGGCGGGTACGAGGCCGAAGCCGGCCGCGTCCGTGACCGTGGTGGGCGCGTCGAGCCAGTAGCGCTGCCGCTGGAACGCGTAGAGCGGGAGGTCGGTCCCGCGCGCGCCGGGGAAGACGGATTCCCAGCGCACGTCGGTGCCGCGTGCGGCCAGCAGTCCGAGGGCGGCGGCGAACACCTCCGTCTCGGAACGGCCCCTGCGCAGGACCGGGGCCACGACCCCGGAAGCGGCCTCCAGGGACTCGGCGGCCAGGGCGCTCAGCACGCCGTCGGGTCCGAGTTCCAGCCACTCGGTGACGCCCCTGGCCTCCAGGAGGCGTACGCCGTCCAGGAAGCGGACGGCTTCGCGGATGTGGCGGGCCCAGTAGTCGGGCGAGGCGAGCTCCGCGGCCGTGGCGAGCTCACCGGTGACGTTGGAGACGACGGGGATGCGCGGTTCGTGGAAGGTGAGGTCCGCGGCGATGGCACGGAACTCGTCCAGTACCTCGTCCATGTGCGGTGAGTGGAAGGCGTGGCTGACGGGGAGGCGCTTGACCCGGGCGCCGTGCTTCTTGAACCGGGCGGCGAGCTCGTCCACGACATCGCCGTCGCCGGAGATCACCGTGGCGCGCGGCCCGTTGACGCCGGCCACCGCCACCCGGTCGCCGTACGGCGCGAGCGCGGCGCGTACCTCGTCCTCCCCGGCCTCGACGGCCGCCATGGCACCGCCCTCGCGCGCGGCCTGCATCAGCCTGCCGCGTTCGGCGACGAGGACGCAGGCGTCGGGCAGGTCGAGGACGCCCGCGAGGTGGGCGGCGGTGACCTCGCCGATCGAGTGGCCGAGCAGGAAGTCCGGGGTGAGGCCGTGGTGTTCGGCGAGCCGGAACAGCGCGGTCTCCAGGGCGAACAGCGCGGCCTGGGTGAACGCCGTCTGGTCGAGCAGTGCGGCGTCCGCGCTGTCCTCGGCGGCGAAGAGCACCGACTTCAGCGGGCGCAGGAGCTCGGGGTCCAGGTGGGCGCACACCTCGTCGAGCGCGGCGGCGAACACCGGGGAGGCGGCGTACAGTTCGCGGCCCATGCCGAGGCGCTGGGCGCCCTGCCCGGTGAGCAGGAAGGCGGTCTTGCCACGCGGGGGTGCGGGTGCGTGCTGCGCCGTCGGGGTGGTCTCGCCGCGGCTCAGCGCGGCGAGTCCGTCGAGCAGTTCGGCGCGGTGCTCGGCGACCACCACGGCTCCGCGGCTGTGGCGGGCGCGCCGGGTGCCGAGGGACCAGCCGAGGTCGGCGAGGGACTCCTCGGGGCGGCTGTCGAGGTGGTCGTGCAGGTGCTGGGCCTGGGCGCGCAGCGCCGGCTCATCGTGCGCGGACAGCACGAACGGAACGGGCCCGGACAGCCCCGGCCGCTCTGCAGCAGCCTCCTCCGACGCCACGAACTCCTCAACCACCACATGCGCGTTGGTCCCGCTGATCCCGAACGAGGACACACCCGCACGACGCGGCACACCCTCCCGCGCCACCCACTCACGCGCCTCGGTCAGCAACTCCACCGAACCCGCGTCCCACTCCACGAACGGCGACGGCTCATCCACATGCAACGTCCGCGGCAGCACACCATGCCGCATCGCCTGCACCATCTTGATCACACCACCGACACCCGCAGCCGCCTGCGCATGCCCGATATTCGACTTCAACGACCCCAGCAGCAACGGACGCTCACGACCCTGGCCATACGTCGCCAACAACGCCTGCGCCTCAATCGGATCACCCAACCGGGTCCCCGTACCGTGCGCCTCCACCGCATCCACATCAGCGGCGGACAGACCCGCCGAAGCAAGCGCCTGCCGGATCACCCGCTCCTGGGACGGACCGTTCGGCGCCGTCAGACCATTCGAAGCACCGTCCTGGTTCACCGCGCTGCCGCGTACGACCGCCAGCACCTGGTGGCCGTTGCGCACCGCGTCCGACAGACGCTCGACCGCCAGCAGGCCCACGCCCTCCGACCAGGCCACACCATCCGCCGCCGCCGCGAAGGACTTGCAGCGGCCGTCGGGAGACAGGCCGCGCTGGCGGGAGAACTCGACGAAGACGTGCGGACTGGCCATGACGGTGACGCCGCCGGCGAGGGCGAGCGAGCACTCGCCGTTGCGCAGGGCGTTCGCCGCCAGGTGCAGGGCGACCAGTGAGGACGAGCAGGCCGTGTCGACGGTGACCGCCGGGCCCTCGAAGCCGTAGGTGTAGGAGAGCCGGCCCGACACCACGCTGGACAGGTTGCCCGCCAGCAGGAAGCCCTCGTACTCCTCCGGGCTGGCCGCGAGGCGGGACGCGTAGTCGTCGTACATGGCGCCGGTGAACACGCCGGTGTCGGAGCCGTGCAGAGCGGCGGGGTCGATGCCGGCATGTTCGAACGCCTCCCAGGCCGTCTCCAGCAGCAGTCGGTGCTGCGGATCCATGGCGGTGGCCTCGCGCGGCGGGATGCCGAAGAAGGCGGGGTCGAACCGGTCGGCGTCGTGCAGGAATCCGCCGTGCCGGACGTAGGAGGTGCCCGTGTGGGCGGGGTCCGGGTCGTAGAGGCCGTCCAGGTCCCAACCCCGGTTGCCGGGGAACGCGCTGATCGCGTCCCCGCCCTCGGAGACCAGCCGCCAGAGGTCGTCCGGCGAGGCGACACCGCCGGGGAAGCGGCACGCCATGCCGACGATTGCGATGGGGTCGTCATGGTCGGTGGTGGGCCGTGCGGTGCGGGCCGGTGCCGGGGCGGCGGTGTCCGCGATCCGGGTGAGCAGGTGGTCGACGACGGCGTCGGGCGTCGGGCGATCGAAGACGACGGTGGCGGACAGCCGCAGTCCGGTGGCGGTGTTCAGGCGGTTGCGCAGTTCGACGCCGGCCAGGGAGTCGAAGCCGCTCTCCTTGAAGGCGCGCCTGGGGTCGAGGCGGTGCGGATCGTTGTGGCCGAGGACGCCGGCCACGATGCCGCGGACCAGGTCGAGAACGGTCTCGCGGCGCCTTTCCTGCGGCAGGGCGGCGATCCGCTGCGCCCATGTGGTGCCCTCGCCGCCCGCGTCGGCCGCGCGGGCCGCCGTGCGCCGCGAGCGGGCCGGGGCCAGGTCGCGCAGGAGGGGCGAGGATTGAGCGCGCAGGGCCCGCGGTTCGAGGACCACGGGGACGCGCAGCGCGTCGTCGCCGGTCAGGGCCGCGTCGAAGAGGGCCAGGGCCTGCTCGGGGGTGAGGGTCCTGATGCCCTGGCGCGTCCAGCGGGCGAGGTCGGCGTCGCCGAGAGTGCCGCCCATGCCGTGGGTGCCGTCCCACAGGCCCCAGGCGAGGGAGGTGGCGGGGAGCCCCGCAGCCCGGCGGTGGGCCGCCAGTGCGTCGAGGAACGCGTTGCCCGCCGCGTAGTTCGCCTGGCCCGCCGTTCCCAGCAGGCCCGATACGGACGAGTACAGAACGAACGCGCCGAGCCTCATCTCCCGGGTCAGCTCATGCAGATGCCACGCCGCATCCACCTTCGGACGCATCACGCTGTGCAGCCGATCGGCCGTCAGACCTTCCACCGTCACGTCGTCCAGGACACCCGCCGTATGCACCACGCCTGACAACTCGCCGACGTCGCCCAGCAGTGCGGCCAACGCCGCCCGATCGGACACATCGCACGCCGCCAGCGTCACCGCAGCGCCCCATGCCTCCATCTCGGACCTCAACTCGCCCGCACCGGGCGCCGATTCGCCGCGTCGGCTCACCAGCACCAGCGACCGCACACCGTGCTCCATCACGAGATGCCGGGCCACCACGGCGCCCAGCCCACCGGTGCCACCCGTCACCAGCACCGGGCGGGAGCCGGAGCCCCACGACACGGCACCACCCTCACTGGACGCAGCGCGCCGCAACCTGGGCACCACCAACCCACCCGAACGCACCGCCACCTGCACCTCACCGGATGTGAGGGCGGCGGCCAGGAGCCGGTCGTCGGCGGATACGTCCGCGTCGGCGTCGATCAGGACCACACGGTCGGGGTGTTCCGACTGAACGGTGCGCAGCAGACCCCACAGCGGGGCCTGCGCCGGCTCCGGGACGAGGTCGCCGGGCGCGGCGGCCACGGCACCCCGCGTGAGCACCGCGAGGCGGGCCCCGGCCAGGCGCTCGTCCGCGAGGAAGTCCTGCACGAGGCGCAGGAAGACGTCCGCGAGGTGATGGGCGGCGGCCGCCACGTCGTCGTGTCCGTCACCGGCGAGGGCGCGCACGAGCACCACGTCGGCCGTGTCGTCCACCTGCGAGAGGTCGGACGCCTCCACGACGCGCGGTGCGTCGGCCTCGGGGGCCGTGACCGGCGTCCATTCCACGGCGTACAGGGCGTCGTGGGGCCGCGGTTCGGAGCGGAGCCGCTCCTTGGCGACCGGGCGCAGTGCGAGGGACTCCACGCTGATGACGGGCGCGCCGACGGCGTCCGCCGCGTGCAGCGCGTAGCTGCCGGATCCGCCGGGCTCGATCCGCACCCGGAGCGTGTCGGCGCCGCCGGCGTGCAGGGACGCGCCGGACCAGGCGAACGGCAGCCTGATGGTGTCCGCCGTGGTGTCGTCCTCCGCGGCGTGCAGTACGACCGGGTGCAGGAGCGCGTCGAAGAGGGCGGGGTGCAGGCCGAACCGGTCGGCGCCGTCCTTGTGCGCGTCGGGCAGGGCGACCTCGGCGTACAGCGCGTCGGCCGTGCGCCACAGACGCGTCAGGCCCTGGAAGGCCGGACCGTAGGCGTAGCCGAGTGCGGTGAGGCGTTCGTACGCGTCGTCCAGCGCGACCTCGTCGGCGCCGGTGGGGGGCCACTCCCGCAGGTCGGGTCCGGTCGGTGGGGTGCCGCCGAGGGTGCCGGAGGCGTGTCGTGTCCACACGCGCTCGGCGTCCGTGCCGTGCTCGGAGCCGCTGTCGGGGCCGGCGTGGATCTCCACGGGCCGGCTGCCGGTGGCGTCCGGTGCGCCGACGGCGACCTGGACGCGTACGGCGCCGTGCTCCGGCAACTGCAGCGGGGCTTCCAGGGTCAGTTCGTCGATCTGGTCGATGCCGAAGCGGCTCGCCGCGGCCAGGGCCAGCTCCAGGAACGCGGTGGCGGGCACGAGGACGGTGCCGGCGATGGCGTGGTCGGCGAGCCAGGGCTGGTCGGTGACGGCGAGGCGGCCGGTGAGGACCAGCCCGTCGCTTCCGGCCAGTTCCACCGAGGCGTGCAGCAGCGGGTGACCGGCCGGGTCGAGGCCCAGTCCGCGTGCGTCGAGCGGCCGTCCGGGCGTGAGCCAGTAGCGCTCCCGCTGGAAGGCGTACGTCGGCAGGTCCACGAGGCGGGCGCCGGTGTGGAAGGTCTCGGCCGCGAGCGGCGCGCCGCCCGCCCAGGCCGCGGCGATCCCGGCGAGGAAGGTCTCGCCCTCGGCGCGGGCGGACCGCAGCAGCGGGACGACGACCGCGTCCGCGTCGGCGAGGGCGGCGCGGGTCAGCGGGGCGAGGACGGCGTCGGGGCCGGTCTCGACGAACACGGTGGCGCCGTGCCGGTGGAGGGTGCGGGCGGCGTCGACGAACCGCACGGGCCGGCGAATCTGCTGCGCCCAGTACTCGGGCGAGGTCAGCTCGTCCGGGCCGGCGAGTTCGCCTGTGACCGTGGAGACGATTGGGATTCGCGGTGCGTGGAAGGTGAGGCTCTCGGCGACGGCACGGAACTCGTCCAGGACGTCGTCCATGTGCGGCGAGTGGAAGGCGTGGCTGACCTGGAGCCGACGGGTGCGGCGGCCCCGGTCGCGCCACTCTCCCGCCAGCTGCTCGGCGGCGTCCTCGTCGCCCGAGATCACGACGGAGTCGGGAGCGTTGACGGCGGCCAGGGCGACTCGGCCCGCCCTCTTCTCCAGGTCGGCGGCGAGTTCGGCCTCGGTGGCCTCGACGGCGATCATCGCGCCGCCCGCCCGTGCCGCCTCCATGAGCCGGCCCCGGGCAGCGACCAGCCTGGCCGCGTCGGCGAGGGACAGCACGCCCGCGACATGGGCCGCGGCGAGTTCACCGATGGAGTGCCCCGCGAGCAGGTCCGGTGTCGTGCCGTGGTGGGCGAGGAGCCGGAACAGGGCGACCTCGACGGCGAACAGGGCGGGCTGGGTGTAGGCGGTGCGGTGCAGCAGCGTGCCGGGCTCACTGTCCGCGTCGGCGAACATCACCGTGCGCAGCGGCAGTTCGAGGTGCTCGTCGAGAGCCGCGCACACCTCGTCGAGGGCCGCCGCGAACACCGGGTTGGCGGCGTACAGTTCGCGGCCCATGCCGGCCCGCTGGGCACCCTGCCCGGTGAACAGGAAGGCGGTGCGGCCCGCGCCGGCGGCCCTGCCGGTGACGACCTGCGCTGTCTCCTCGCCCCGGGCCAGGGCGGCGAGTCCGGTGAGGAGCGTGCCGGTGTCCGTGGCGGTGATCACGGCACGCTGAGACAGGGCGGTGCGGGTGACGGCGAGGGACGCGCCGGTGTCGGCGGGGTGCGCGCCGGTGTCGGCGGGGTGCGCGCCGCTCTCGACGACGAAGTCGTGCAGGCGCTGGGCCTGGGCGCGCAGCGCCGGCTCATCGTGCGCGGACAGCACGAACGGAACGGGCCCGGACAGCCCCGGCCGCTCAACAGCAGCCTCCTCCGACGCCACGAACTCCTCAACCACCACATGCGCGTTGGTCCCGCTGATCCCGAACGAGGACACACCCGCACGACGCGGCACACCCTCCCGCGCCACCCACTCACGCGCCTCGGTCAGCAACTCCACCGAACCCGCGTCCCACTCCACGAACGGCGACGGCTCTTCGGCGTGCAGGGTCTTCGGCAGCACACCGTGCCGCATGGCCTGCACCATCTTGATCACGCCACCGACACCCGCAGCCGCCTGCGCGTGCCCGATGTTCGACTTCAACGAGCCGAGCAGCAGAGGACGTTCACGGTCCTGGCCATACGTCGCCAGCAACGCCTGCGCCTCGATCGGATCACCCAACCGGGTTCCCGTACCGTGCGCCTCCACCGCATCCACATCAGCAGGGGTGAGACGGGCGTCGGACAAGGCGTCGCGGATGACGCGCTGCTGGGAGGGGCCGACCGGGGCGGTCAGGCCGTTGCCGGTGCCGTCCTGGTTGATCGCGCTGCCCCTGATGACGGCGAGGACGCGATGGCCGTTCCGACGGGCGTCCGACAGGCGCTCCACGACGAGGAGGCCGACCCCCTCCGCCCAGGAAGTCCCGTCGGCGGACGCGGCGAAGGACTTGGAGCGCCCGTCGCCGGCCAGGCCGCGCTGGCGGGAGAACTCCACGAACATGCCGGGCGACGACATGACGGTCGCGCCGCCCGCGACGGCGAGGTTCGTCTCCCCGGTGCGCAGCGAACGTACGGCCATGTGCAGGGCGACCAGCGACGACGAGCAGGCCGTGTCGACGGTGACCGCCGGGCCCAGCAGCCCGAGTTGGTAGGCGATGCGCCCGGACATGACGCTCGGTGTGGTGCCGGTGAGGAGATGCCCCTCGACGGTGTCGGGGGCCTCGTGCATCCGGGGCCCGTAGTCGAGGGTGGTGGCGCCCACGAACACGCCGGTACGGCTGCCCTTGAGGGTGGCGGCGTCGAGGCCGGCGCGCTCGACGGCCTCCCATGCGGTCTCCAGGAGGAGGCGCTGCTGCGGGTCCATGGCGAGGGCCTCGCGGGGCGAGATCCCGAAGAACTCGTTGTCGAACAGGGCCGCTTCGTGCAGGAAGCCGCCTTCGCGGACCGTGCTGTGTCCGCCGTGCGTGGGATCGGCGTCGTACAGGTCGGCGTCCCAGCCGCGGTCGGCGGGGAAGCCGGATATGGCGTCGCGGCCGTCGGCGACCAGGCTCCACAGCTCCTCGGGAGAGGTGACGCCGCCCGGGTAGCGGCAGGCCATGCCGACGATGGCGATGGGTTCGTGCGCCAGGTCGAAGCCCGCGCCGGGTTGGTCCTCGGCTAGGGCGTCGGTCACCGGGCCGGCGAGCAGGGTGGTGAGGTGGGCGATGAGGGCGGCCGGGGTGGGGTGGTCGAACAGCAGGCCGCTGGGCAGCTTCAGGCCGGTGACGGTGGCGAGCGCGTCGCGCAGCTCGACCGTCATCAGGGAGTCGAAGCCGAGGTCCTTGAACGCGGCGTGCGGGTCGACGCGTTGGACGTCGGTGTGCTCCAGGACGGCGGCGACCTGCTCCAGCACGAGGGCGGTGGCGTCGGGGACCGGGGCGGGCGTGGGCGCGGTGTCCTCCGCTGCCGGTCGGGCCGCGGTCACGCCGTCGATGCGCGCGGCGCCATCGGCCACGGCGGCGGCCGGGCCGTCGATCCAGTGGCGCTCGCGCTGGAAGGCGTAGGTGGGCAGCGGGACGCGGCGGCCGGGGCTGTCGGCGTGTACGGCAGCCCAGTCGACGGGTGTGCCGCGGACGAACGCGGCGGCGACGCCCGCGAAGAGGGAGCGGACCTCGGCACGCCCCGCGCGGAGCGTGGCGAGGGGGGCGGTGGCCTCGGTGTCGCCGACGCTCGCGGCGGCCGCCGCGGTCAGGACGCCGTCGGGGCCGAGCTCCAGGAGGGTGGCGGCGTTCAGGTTCTCCAGGGTGCGTACGGCGTCGAGGAAGCGCACCGGGCGGCGCACCTGCTCGACCCAGTAGTCGGCCGAGGTCCACCGGCCCGGCTCGACGGCGGTGCCGGTCACCGTGGACACGGCGGGGATCCGCGGCTCGTGGAACGTCAACTCCTCCACGACGGTCCGGAACGCCTCCAGCATCGGATCCATGAGCGGGGAGTGGAAGGCATGGCTGACCGTGAGGCGGTGGGTCCTGCGGCCCTGCGCGGCGAGGTGCTCCGCGACGGCGGTGACGCTGTCGTGCGCGCCGGAAAGCACCACGGAGCGCGGCCCGTTGACGGCGGCGACCGCCACCGGCCCCGTCTGCGCGGCGAGCAGGGGCGTCACCTCGTCCTCGGTGGCCTGTACGGCGATCATGGCGCCGCCGGTCGGCAGTTCCTGCATCAGCCGGCCCCGGGCGGCAACGAGCAGGGCGGCGTCGTCGAGCGACAGCACGCCGGCGACGTGGGCGGCGGCGATCTCGCCGATGGAGTGCCCGGCCACATGATCGGGGGTGACGCCCCAGGACGTGACGAGGCGGTACAGGGCGACCTCGACGGCGAACAGCGCGGGCTGGGTCCACGCGGTGTCGTCCAGGCCGGTCCCGGAGTCGACCACTTCGGCGAGGGGGCGGTCGAGGAGCGGGTCGAAGGCCTGGCACACCTCGTCGAAGGCGGCACGGAACACCGGGAAGGCGGCGCGCATTTCCCGTCCCATCCCGGCGCGCTGAGCGCCCTGGCCGGTGAACAGGAAGGCCGTTGTACCGGGGCGGACGGCACCCGTGACGACCTGTGCGGCGGCCCGGCCCTCGACCAGGGCGGTCAGGCCGGCGACCATCCCGGCGTGATCCTCGGCGAGGAGGACGGCACGGTGGTCGAAGACGGTGCGGGTGACGGCCAGGGACCGGCCGATGTCCTCGGGACGCGGCTCGGGTACGGCGGTCACGGCGGCACGCAGCCGGTCGGCCTGGGCGGCGAGAGCCGCACCACCACGACCGGAGACGACCCAGGGCAGGAGGGTGCCGTCGACTTCGGGGGCGGAGGGATTCGGGTTGGCCGGGGCAGGGGGGACGTCCCCCGCGGACTGCGCTTCGACCGAGGACGGTAGGAAGTCCTCCGTCTCGGGTGCGCCGGACTGCCCGGGGGCCGTACGCAGCAGGACGCCCTTCGCCTCAGCGGCAGCGGACCCCGGCGCCACCGGGCGCACCGGTCCCTCCCCCACCACCACATGTGCGTTGGTGCCGCCCATGCCGAACGACGAGACGCCGGCGATCAGCGGCCGGTCGGGGGCGGGCCAGTCGCCGGTCTCGTACTGGATCTGCAGGCCGAGGTCGGCCAGTGGGATGTCCGGGTTGGGGGTGGCGAAGTTGAGGCTGGCGGGCAGGCGTCGGTGGTGCAGTGCCAGCAGGGTCTTGATGAGGCCGACGATGCCCGCGGCGCCCTCGAGGTGGCCCACGTTGGTCTTCGCGGACCCGACGCGCAGCGGGGCGGCGTCGGCACGGGACGCTCCGAGCACTGCACCCAACGCCGCGGCCTCGATCGGATCGCCGACCGGGGTGCCGGTGCCGTGCAGTTCGACGTACTGGACCGCGTCGAGGTCGAGGCCGCTCCGGTCGTAGGCCTCGCGCAGGACCCGTTCCTGGGTCTCCTGGCCGGGCACGGTCAGTCCGGGCGTCGAGCCGTCGTTGTTGACGGCGCTGGCGTGGATCACGCCGAGGACGTCGTCGCCGTCCGCGAGGGCGCGAGGCAGCGGCTTGAGGACGACGGCGCCGCCGCCCTCGCCGCGGACGAAGCCGTTGGCGCGGGCGTCGAAGGTGTACGTGGTGCCGTCGGGAGAGAGTCCTCCGAAGCGCTCCCCGGCCACCGCGGCCTCGGCGAGGATGTTGAGGTTGACGCCGGCGACGATGGCGGCGTCGGACTCGCCGCCGCGCAGGGACTCGCAGGCCAGGTGCACGGCGACGAGCGAGGAGGACTGGGCCGAGTCGACGGTGAGGCTGGGGCCGCGCAGGCCGAGGTGGTAGGAGACCCGGTTGGCGATCACACCGCGGTTGACGCCGGTCATGGTGTGCTGGGTGACGGACCGGGCACCGTGCTGGTAGAGCAGCGCGGCATAGTCGTCGCGCAGGGTGCCGACGAAGACGGCGGTGCGGCTGCCGCGCAGGGTGGCCGGGACGATGCCGGCGTTCTCCAGTGCCTCCCAGGCCAGTTCGAGCACGAGGCGCTGCTGCGGGTCCATGACACGCGCCTCACGCGGGGCTATGCCGAAGAAACCGGCGTCGAAGCTGTCGACGTCTTCCAGGAAGCCGCCGTGGCGCAGGCCGGGTTCGGTGCCGTTGGGCGCGGCCTCACCGGTCGCGGACGTCCAGCGGTCCCGGGGTACCGGGGTGATGGCGGAGGTGCCGGTGCTGAGCAGGTCCCAGAAGGCCTCGGGACCGGCGGCTCCGGGCAGGCGGCAGGAAAGGCCGACGACCGCGATTGCCTCGCTCTGTGCACGGCGCGTCCTCATCGATTCGGACTGGTGCTGATTCGTCATCGCGCTCGACTGCCCTTTCCTGCCGAATTACCGCAAGACTGCTGAGTGGGGGATTGTTCGGCCCGATCGTAGGCAGGGTGGTCTCTCCCCCTTCTCAGTGTTCGACCTCGCTCCGGTAATTCCTCGGGGATAAAGCGAGCCGGAAAAAGAGAAGGCGCCATGACCGGGCGATGGACGGGAACCGCACTCCCCGTTTCCCACCGCCCGGTCATGGCGCTGCCGTCGGTCAGCCCGCGAGGGCGGCGGCCTGTTCCGCGGCACGGAAGCCGGACTCCAGGGCGCCTTCGACGAAGGCGCCGTTCCAGCCGCTCGCTATGTCACCGCCCGCGAACACGATGCGGCCGAACGGCTGCTGGATGTCCGGCAGCTGACGCAGGAGCTGCCCCGGCCGGCGCAGGCCCCAGCCGCCTCGCGCGTACGGGTCCTTGTGCCATTCCTTCGCCCGGTACTCGACCACCCGGGCCTCCGGCAGCAGCCCGCGGACGGCGGCGTGCACCGCCTGCCGGTCGGACACGTCGAGGGAGGGTCCGGTGAAGGCGACGAAGATGCGGCCGTCGGGCAGCTCCTTCTGCGGGATCAGCAGCAGGATGGGGGCGCCCTCCGGTGCCTGGGCGGAGACCGCCTCGGAGGTGCCCCGTACCCGCAGCCACAGCTTGGTGGCGTGCGGGACGCCGAGGCCCTCGCGGGCGGCGTCGGCGTACACCTTGGGCAGGCCGGGCTCGAAGGAGAGCGTGGACCACGTGTTGACGGGCGTGGCGAGCACGACGACCGGCGCCTGGTGGACGCGGCCGCCGCGGACCTGCACCTGGGTGAGTCCGCCGCGCTCGCGGATCGCGGTGACCGGGGAGTTGAGGCTGATGGTCGCCCCGGACTCGCGCAGCATCCGTTCCAGGACGGCGATCATGCCGCCCTGGGGCACCTGGCTCATCACCGACAGGAACCGGTCGTAGGTGCCGCCCGCGAGCTGGTACCACTGGGCGAGTCCGGTGAGGGAGCCGGTGCGGTTGCCGCCGGCGAACACGGAGGTGGCGCCGCTCACCCAGTCGTGGTCGACCCCACTCAGCTGGAGCTGGGCGATGCGGTCGGCGAGCGAGAGGCGGTCCACGGACGCCAGCAGGTCCTTGCGGTGCAGTGGCTCGTAGGGCCGCTCGAAGTACTGCTCGGAGCCGGCGTAGAAGTCGGCGAAAAGGCTGTTCAGCCGGGCGCCTGCCTCCTGCGGGGTGTGGCTGACGTAACCGTCCGGGCCGGGCATGACCATGCGGGTGGCGTGCACGTCCTCGGTGGTGGTCAGCGAGTATCGCCGCAGTTCGCGGGCCACGAGGTCCTGGCCGGGGCCGAACCAGCCGCCGCCCAGTTCGATGTGCTGCCCGGCAAGCGTGCCGGGCTCGATGCGGCCGCCGATCCGGCCGCGCGCCTCCAGGACGAGGACCTTCATGCCGCGGGCGCCCAGCTCGCGGGCGACGGTGCCGCCCGCGTATCCGGCGCCGACGACGATGGCGTCGTAGGCATTGCCGTCGGCCGCGGCGGAGGGTGCCGTCGCGGTGGCGACGCCGGCGGTGAGCGCGGTGGCGCCGGCCGCCTTCAGGAGCGTTCTTCTGGTGACGCGTCCGTGGGCGCGAGGGGTCGTGCTGTCGCCGTTCTCGGTCATGGAACACACCTTTCGCGAAGAGCGGGAATTGCAGGACGGAAAGCGCACGGGACCGGCGCAGGGAAACAGCGCACGGAATCGGTGCAGGGAATCGGTGCAGGGAAACGGTGCAGGGAAAGGGCGCAGGAAATCGACTCGCGGATTCGACGGGCGGAACCATCGCGTGGAAGCGTCGCGTGGATTCAGCGGCCGGAACGACCGGCGAGGTGACGACCCAGTCCACCGGACCGCGTTCCGCGCCGCCGTGTTCGGACATGTGGAAGGGGCCGGCTCCGACGGGGGATTCAGAACCGGCCCCTTCGTCAGGGGGTGAAGCGCCTGCCGGACCCGGTCACTGCTGCGGGCGGCGGTACGCCTTCACGACACTGGCGTAGCTGTTCTTGGCGTGGCCCTGGGCGATGATGCCCTCCATCAGCGCCTCGGAGTACTTGGGCAGTTCGGTGTCGACGCCGAGCGCCTCGCTCTCCTCGACGAGGTGCTTGAGGGCACCCAGGTGCGTCTCCAGGGTGGCGTCGTTGGCCGGGAACTTCTCGTCGCCGGCGTCGATCTGCGCGGCGTAGTCGGCCGTGAACATCTTGATGGCGTCGAGCCACATGTGCGCCCACGGCAGGAACTCCTGCGCCTTGACGCCTCCGGTCTCCACGATGGCGACGCCGTGCAGGAAGCTGTTGAGGGCACCCCACATCAGGCCCAGCAGCGACACGTCGAACAGGGCGGGCTTGCCGTGGTCGGTGCCGAGGTAGGTGGTGCCGCCGCCGAGGAGCTTCAGCACGGGCTCGTGGGCGTCGAAGACGGCCTGGTCGCCGGCGTAGAAGAGGACCGAGGTCTCGGCGCCGATGCCAGGCGGGGTGATCATGATGGCGCCGTCGAGGTACTTGGCGCCGTTCTTCTCCGCCCACTCGGCGGTCTGGCGGGCCTGCTCGGAGGAGCCCGTGGTCAGGTTGACCACGGTCTTGCCGTGCAGGGCGTCGCCCAGCGAGCCGATGACGTCGTGCACCACGTCGTACGTCGACACACACACGACCACGAGGTCGCTCGCGGCGACGGCGTCGGCGGGCTTCGCGGCGAGCACCGCGCCGTCCGCGACGAGGCCGTCGGCCTTGTCCGCCGAACGGTTCCACACGGTGGTGGCGTGACCCGCCTTCAGGAAGGCGGCGGCCAGGGCCTGCCCCATCAGGCCGAGGCCGAGCACCGACACCGAGGTGTGGTTGTCACCCATGAATCAATTCCTCCAGTACGAAGTGGTGTTGCTGAACGGTCCGGCCCGCGGGGCGTGCCGGTGGGAAAACGGTCCGGGGGCGGAGCCCCGGGGAAGGTGCGTCGACTCAGAGGAAGACGGTGCCGGGCTCCAGGCCGACCAGGACGCGGCCCTGGAGTTCGAGGTTGACGTCGGCGTTGGCGAGCGCGTGCAGGGAGAAGCCCTGGATGTCGCGGTGGAAGCGCTGGAGGTGGACGTCGCGCCGGATGACCGAGCCACCGCCCGCGTCGAACAGGATCTGCACGGCTTCCTTGGCCAGTTGGGCGGCGAAGCCGGTCTGGCCGCGCACGATCGCCTTCTCGGCGTCGGTGGGCTGCTCGCCGGCGTCGGCGCGCTCCTGGAGCAGGGTGAGCCAGCGGGTCGCCAGGGCCTCGGCGGCGTCGATCTTGTTGGCGGCGGTGGCGACCTGGATCTGGGTGAGCGGGTGCAGCTTCTGGTCGGTCCAGTCCGTGTAGGTGATTCCGCGGCCGGGCAGCCGCTCGAGGAACAGCTCGTAGGCACCCCGAGCGATGCCGATGAACACCGCGGCGCACTCCGCCATGACGAAGCTGAGCAGGCCGTAGTTGCGCCCGGTGGCACCGGTGTTGGAGCGGTCGCCGGTCGCGCTGACCATGACCTCCTCGAAGGACACGGCGTGGTGGGCGGGCACGAAGACGTCCTCGGCGACCGCGGTGGCGCTGCCGGTGGCGGCGCCCGCGGAGACGTCCCAGTCGTCGACGATCCTGAGCTGGTCCATGGGGACGAGGGCCATGATCTCGCCCTCGGTGCCGTCCGGGTTGCGCACCATCGCGGCGGTGAAGTCCCAGTCGGCGCCCTTGCAGCCGGTGTTGAACTTCCAGGTGCCGTTGAGGATGTAACCGCCCTCGGTGGGGACAGCGACGCCGGTCGGCGCGAACGCGCTGGAGATCTTGACGGAGCCGGCCGCGAAGACCTCCTCCTGGGCCCGGTCGGGGTAGAGCGTCGCCGTCCAGGTGCTCGTCACCCACACCATCGTCACCCAGGCGGCGGCCGGGCAGCCACGGCCGATCTCGGTGATGACCCGCGCCTGGTCGGCCAGCGGCAGGTCGAGCCCGCCGAACCGGCGCGGCACGGCCATGCGGAACACCCCGGCCTTCTCCAGGAGTTCGATGCTCTCGTCCAGCAGCCAGCCGCGGTCCTCGGCGGCGCGCCCGTTCTCACGGAGGGTCGGGACAATGCTGTCCACGGCTTCCAGTACGGCTGCCAGGTCGTCGTTCGTAGCCATTTCCGGCTCCTCGATAGTGATTCCTACTGCCGGTCGGGAGGCGCGAGAACCCAGCGCTCTCCGGGCAGTTCAAAACCTTACTGAACGGTCCGGAGTACTCAGTAAGAGCACGCTCATCGCCCGGTCATCACTCCTACATCTCCGGGAAACCAGCCGGAACTGCCGCGCAATTACCGGGCAATTACCGTACGCAGACCGGAAAATGAGCGGACGGTGCGCGCGGCCTCTCGTATGGGAACATCCCCACATGACTCTTTCATGGCCCGAACTCGTACGGACGGCGGCCGAGGACACCACCTCGGCACTCGAAAAGGGCGCCGATCAGGACTGGCGCGGAAAGGCGGGTGATCTGGACTGGAGCTGTCGTGAAACCCTTTCGCACATCGCGCTCGGGGTCGTGGGTTACGCGGGTCTGCTGATCGCCCGCCCCACCGACCGCTACATCACGCTGTTCTCGTCGATCGACGGGCACGCCCCCGTCCCTGCCGCGCTCGAAGGCATCCGGATCGCCGGCGCGCTGCTCGCCGGCACCGTCCGCGACACCGGGCCGGACGTCCGCGCCTGGCACCCGTACGGGCACTCCGACGCGGCCGGTTTCGCCGCGATGGGCGTGCTCGAACTCGTGGTCCACGGGCGGGACATCGCGCAGGCGGTAGGTGTGGAGTACACGCCCTCGGACGCCTTGGCGGCGCCCGTGGTCGAGCGGCTCTTCCCCGACGCGCCGGCCGGCCATTCCCCCGCCGAGACGCTGCTGTGGTGCACGGGACGCACCGGGCTGCCGAGCCTGCCGCGGCGCGGCGCCTGGCGCTGGGACGGCCGGGTGCGCCAGGCCTAGCCCCTCCCCACTGAGCGCCCCATGCCCCGCGGGCCCACTCGCAATCAGTCGCCCGGCGGCACTTTTGCATGGTGCCGGGTCCGCACCGACCGCCGTGAGACCACGGCATTACCGCAGCGTGGCTCGAACGTTGAACCTGCCCGAATAGTGTCGGCCACGGAAATGCACGAGCGCCCGCACCGACCGTGCATGCACCCACTGGACGTTCCTTTCTCCCGAACGTTCCTCCCAAACGTTCTCCAGCCAAGAAGGCAGGTCGATTTCCGCCATGTCCGAGCTCGTCGCGGAACTGGAAAACCACACCGCCCGCTACGTCGAGGCCGTCAATGCCGGCGACTTCGAGACGGTCGAGAAGTTCTACACCGCAGATGCCGTCGCCGTCTGGGAACCGGGCAAGCCGCTCAGCGGTGACGAGCGCCGGAAGTACCAGCGGGAATTCCTGGAAGCCCGCCCGCGAATGGCCGCGAAGGCCCGGCAGGTGTTCGTGACCGGCGAGACCGCGCTGATGATCGTCGACTGGACGATCGACATTCCTGGCGAGGACGGCACGACGGAGCACCTGGCGGGCGTCGGCGTGGACGTGCTGACCCGGGGTGCGGACGGGGTGTGGCGCTACGCCATCGACGACCCGTACGGCCAGGCGAGCTGACCGCCGAGCGCGTCGCGGCACGCAGACCCGAAAGCACCTTGGCTCATGAGTGAGATGTCGGTTCCGCACGGCGGGCCCGCACCTAGTACACGGGGGACACACAGCACCATGCACAGCACCGGACCCACCAGCCGGCAGCGGCCGACGCGCCGCACCCTGCTCAAGGCGGCCGGGGCGGCGGCCGTCGCCGTACCCGCCGTCGCCCCGGTCGCCTCGGCCGCCACCCGGGTCGCCGAGGCGGCGGACTGGGACGTCGTCGTCATCGGCGCGGGGTTCGCGGGCATCACCGCCGCCCGCGAGCTGCGCGCCCGCGGCAAGCGGGTGCTCGTCCTGGAGGCCCGCGACCGCCTCGGCGGCCGCACCTGGACGGACACCTACGGCGGCCGGCTGATCGAGCGCGGCGGGACCTGGGTCGAGCCGACCCAGCCCTACCTCGGCGCCGAACTCACGCGCTACTCCCTGGCGTTGGAGGAGGACGAGCCGATCTCGACCACATGGCTGCCGACACCGAACGGTCCGCGGCAGTTCACGCCCGAGGACGGGTTCGGCCGGATGGGCACCCTCTTCGAGCGCATGTTTGACGGCTCGCGGACGTACTTCGAGAAGCCGTTCCAGCCGCTGCACCGGGCCGACCTGCTGCAGAGTCTGGACAAGCTGTCGCTGCGCGACCGCCTGAAGCAGCTCGCCCTCACCCCCGAGGAGGAACTCCTCGTCAACGGGCAGACGGCGGTCTACTCCGGCGGCGCCAGCACGGCGGGCGCCTTCACGATGTTCGCCCACTGGTGGGCCCTGGCCGGCCACACCAACCAGGGCTGGAACGACACCATGCGCTGGCGCATCGCCAAGGGCACCAAGGCGCTGCTCCAGGCGATGGTCAACGAGGCCAAGCCGACGATCAAGCTCAGCTCACCGGTCGCCTCGGTGAACGACACCGGATCGGTCGCGTACGTCACCACCACCTCAGGCACGCGTTACAGCGCCAAGGCGGTCGTCGTCGCGATGCCGGTCAACGCCCTGAAGACGGTCAAGTTCACCCCGTCCCTGCCCGCGGCCCTCACCACGGCCACGACCCAGGGCATCGCCGTCTCCAACGCGGTGAAGCTGTGGATCCACGCCCGCAAGGGAGCCGGCCGGGTCTACGGCCAGGGCGCCGAGGGCGGCTCGGCGATCCCCATGCTGCTGCCGTTCAAGGAGACGAGCGAGGGCATGCTCTACGTCGCCTTCAGCACCGACCCGGGGCTCGATCCGACCAATGTCACCCAGGTGAAGAAGGCCGTGCAGCAGCTCGGCGTGAACCTGGACATCATCGGCCTCAAGGCGCACGACTGGGGCCGTGACCCCTGGGCGCGCGGCGGCTGGGCGTTCCGCAAGCCGCGCCAGCTCACCACGCTCTACCCGGACGTCACCTTCACCAGCGGGCGGCTCTCCTTCGCCAGCGGCGACATAGCCAACGGCTGGAGCGGCTACATCGACGGCGCCATCGAGTCCGGTCTGCGTGCCGCCCGGCAGGCGGCGGGCGAGGAATGACCGCCGACGCATCACCCACCCACCCCCCGGAAGGGAACCGCACAGCCATGTCAGCCACCTCCTTCACCGTCCCCTTCGACCCGGAACGGCCCGACCTCACTTCCGACACGGACATCCAGAACGAGATCTTCATCCAGGTGTTCAACTCGGGTGACGGCGAGCTGTTCAACCGTCTCTACCTCGACGACTCGATATCGAACTTCTCCGGCGAGCCCCTGACGGGCGCCGCCCGGCTGAAGTTCTTCAAGGACTTCCTGGCCGCGAAGCCGACCCTCAAGGCGAAGGTCACCCACTCCTACGTGGCCGGCGACGTGGCGCTGATCGGTGTCGAGTACTCCATCGACTCCACCGGCCCGGACGGTGAGCCGGTCCGGCTGGAGGGCATCTGCACCGATGTGCTGCGCCGCGTCGAGGACGGCCGCTGGCTGATGGCCATCGACCGTCCGGTGGCCGCGAGCGGTCTCGTCGCCGACTAGTACGCCCGGGAGCCCCCCTGGTGCACCAGGGGGGCTCCGCCGTGCCGGAAAACCCAGATGACCCTCACAAGGCCCGAGGAGAACCAGTGACCGAACAGCATGACCTGGCGTCCGTGCTGGACGCCGTACGCGATGTCGTCCCCACCCTGCGCGCGAACGGCGCGTCCGCGGAGGAGCGACGATGGATCCCCGACGAGAACATCGAACTGCTGGACAAGGCGGGGGTGTTCCGCACCGCGGTGCCCCGCGCCCACGGCGGGCTGGACTTCGGCGCGGCCGACCAGTTCAAGGTCATCGCCGAAGTCGCGCGCGGCTGCCCGTCCACCGGCTGGCTGACCATGGTGTGGCTCACCAGCACCTGGTGCGCCTCCCTCTACCCCGACAGGGCGCAGAAGGAGGTCTTCGCCGGCGGCAACGCCCGCGTCTCCATCGTCTTCGCCCCCACCGGCACGCTCACCCCCGTCGACGGCGGTTACCGCCTCAACGGCACCTGGGGCTACAACTCCGGTGTCCGGGGCGCCGACTGGGACCTGCTGGCGGCGATGGTGGAGCGTCCCGACGGGACCCATGAGGAACTCGTCGCCCTGGTCCCGGTCTCCGAGCTGAAGGTCACCGACGACTGGCACGTCAGCTCGGGCGCCGCCACCGGCAGCTGCACGACCAGCGCCGCGGACGTGTTCGTGCCCGCCCACCGGGTGGTCTCCCTGGAGGAGGCCATGGTCAGCGCGACCGGCGACCGCGCGAACACGGGCGCCACCGGCCGCAACTACGGTCTGCTCGGGTACGTCCTGTCCGGCGTCGCGGCCGCGTTCACCGGCATCGCTCGGGGTGCCTACGAGCTGTTCCTCCAGCGGCTGCCCGGCCGCGGGATCACCTACACGGACTGGACCGACCAGAAGCTGCACCCGCTCACCCAGATCCAGGTCGCCACCGCCGCCAACAAGATCGACGCCGCCGAGGCCCTGGCGGACCTGTGGCTGGAGGTCCTGCAGACCCGGGCCGACGTGGGCGAGCAGCCCACCGACGAGGAGAAGGCCGTGATCCGCGGCCGGACCGCGTATGCGGCACAGCTCGCCAAGGAGGCCGTCGAGTTGTTGTACGCGGCGAGCGGCGGCTCGGTCATCCGGCGCGAGGTCGCCCTGCAGCGCTTCCACCGTGACATCCAGGGCTTCTCACTGCACGCCCTGGTCCAGCGCGACGCCAACCTGGAGGTCCAGGGGCGCGTCCTGCTCGGCATGGATCCGGGTACCTACTTCCTGTGACAGCCGGCCTCCCGCGACGGCGGGAGGCCCACCACACGCGACTGGGCGGCATCACCCCGGTGGGTGGTGCCGCCCAGTCGTGACCTCCGCCGGCGGTGGTCAGGAGGCGGTGACGGGCTTACCGAAGCGGCCGTTGACGAACAGCAGCTCGTCACCCGCCGTGCCCGCACCCGCCGCCAGCACGGTGCCGATGAAGATGGTGTGGTCACCGAACACGTGCGACTCGGTCAGCTCGCACTCGAGCCACGCCACCGAGTCGTCGAGCAGCGGCGCCCCCGTGTGCTCGCCGGCGCGCCAGTCCCCGCGCTCGAACTGGGCGGCACCCAGCGTGCGGCTCTTGTCGGCGAAGTGCCGGGCGAGGGACTCCTGGTGGGCGCCGAGTATGTTCACGGCGAACCGTCCGGCCCCGGTGAGGGCACCGTGCATGACCGCGCTGTGGCCGACGCTGCACAGCACCGACGGGGGGTCGAGGGAGACCGAGCTGAAGGCGTTCGCCGTCATGGCGTGCAGGTGCTCTCCGCCCACGGTCAGGACCGTGACGCCGGTGGCGAAGCGGGACATCACCTCGCGCAGCCGGTCCGGCCGTACCGGCTCGTGACCGGAACGCACGGCAGCGTGATCGAGTTCGGCGGACGCGGAATTCATGCCACTCTCCGATGGGTCACGGGACACGTCTGTGCCGTCCGCACGGAAGGCGGCGGCGAAATCAACGTAGCCGCGGCGCCTCGCGGTTCCTTCATGACCGGGTAACCGGTGGGCCTCCTGTGACCGGACCGGACCGATGACCTTTCAATGACCGGATGTTTACCCGGCCATCGGACCCTGAGGGCATGACTGAGACCTCCGCCGCAGCCGCGGAACGCGAACTCGCCGAGCCCTATCTGCGCCAGGTACTCGACACCGCGGGACTGGCGGTGGAATACGTGCGTGCCGAGGCGAACACGCTGTACGTACGCGACGCCGACGGGACCGAATCGCCGGTCGTGGACTTCGCGGGCGGATACGGCTCGGTGCTGCTCGGCCACCACCACCCCGAGATCACGGCGTACGCCCGCGAGCTGCTCGCCGAACGCACCCCGATCCACGCCCAGTTCTCGCGCCATCCGTACGCCAACCGGCTGGCCGCCGAACTGAACCGCATCATCGCGCGAGAACTCTCCGATGACGAGCCTTATTACGCCATCTTCGGGAACAGTGGCGCGGAATCGGTGGAAGCCGCCGTCAAGCACGCCGAACTGGACCGCGGCCTACGCATTTCCGAACTGTTCGGTTCGGTCGACGCCGAGCTCGAGGCGGCGCGCACCGCTGCGGCGAACGGGTCCGCCACGGTCCACGGCGAGGCGGCCGCACGACTCGGGGTCGCCCTGGCCGCCGACGACAACGATGCCGTCCGCCTCCTGGAGACGGCGATCAGGCGCCGCAATGACGAAGTCGCCGCGGCTCCACCGCTGTTCCTCGCCCTGGAGGGCGGGTTCCACGGCAAGCTCGCCGGCAGTGTGCAGCTGACCCACAACGAGGGTTACCGGCTGCCCTTCAAGTCCCTGGGCGCGCAGGCGCGGTTCGTCCCGCACGACAGCCCCGAGGACCTGAACGCCGTCTACGCGCGCGAGCGCCGGGTCCTGCTGGGACTGAGCACACGCAACGGCAGGATCACGGTGACGGAACACGAGTTCCCGGTGTTCTGCGCCTTCCTCGTCGAGCCCATCCAGGGCGAGGGGGGAATTCGCGTTCTGTCCCGCGACTTCGCCCGCGAGATTCAGGAGTTCTGCGCCCGGATCGACTGCCCCGTCGTCGTCGACGAGATCCAGAGCGGAATGGGCCGCACGGGCACCCTGCTCGCCAGTTCCCGAATCGGGCTGCGCGGTGACTACTACACCCTTGCAAAGACCCTCGGTGGCGGCATCGCGAAGGCGTCCGTGATGCTGGTGCGCGAGAAGCGCTATCGCCGGGATTTCGAGATCGTACACAGCTCGACCTTCGCAAAGGACAGCTTCTCCTGCCACATCGCGCTGAAGGTCCTCGAACTGCTGGAAAGGGACGGCGGGGCGGCCTACCGGCAGGCCGAGGAACGCGGTGCGGCTCTGCGCCAGAAACTCGACTCGCTGCGGTCGGAATTCCCCGACGTGGTGGCGGACGTGCGCGGACACGGGCTCATGCAGGGCCTGGAATTCCGTGACCAGTCCGAGGCGTCGTCGCCCGAGTTGCGTCAGATCGCGCAGAGCGGCCTGTTCGGCTATTTCCTGGCGGGTCATCTGCTGCGCCGGCACCGGGTGCGGACGTTCCCGACGGCCAGCGCGGTCGGCACGTTGCGTTTCGAACCCTCGATTTATGTCACAGACGCCGAACTGGGTCAGTTGCACTCCGGACTGCACGACGTGTGCACACTGTTGCGCAAGCAGGCCGGCGACGAGCTCACCGCCGGTCACTGATCCACCCCTGGTGGGTCCGTCGTCTCCCCCCACCGGCGGACTCCCAGGGCATTTCCGACGACGGGCCGGCCGTGACCGGGCCGGCTCGATCGACCGGATGCAGTACGGGAAACGGACCGTGATGAGACCCGTCGGGCGTCACACCGAACCCGGGAAACGCAGCACGCCGGAGCGAGCAGAAACGGGGGAGTTCATGCAGTTCCGCTTACTGGGGCCATTGGAAGTCGAGAGTTCGGGCGGACCACCGGGCAGCCTGGTGGATCTGGGCGGGCACCGGCAGCGCGCGGTACTGGCGTATCTGCTGTTGCAGGCGAACCAGGTGGTGTCCACCAGCCAGTTGCTGTCGGCCCTGTGGGCCGACGACGGCGCGCCCATGACCGCGCGCAAGATTCTGCAGAACGCCGTCTGGAAGCTGCGCGGCGTCCTGTCGCGGCCGCCGCGGACGGAGCACAGCCCCGAGCTGCTGACCCGTGCGCCCGGCTATCTGCTGCGCGTGCCCGCGCGGCGCGTCGATTTGCTCGACTACGAGCAACGCGTGGTGACGGGCCGGGCCGCCCTGGCGACGGGCGAGGTGGAACCCGCCCGTCGGTCGCTCGGCGAGGCGCTGGCGCTGTGGCGCGGGCCCGTCCTGTCCGACCTGGTGGAGGAGGGGATCTGCTGGCCGGAGCTGACGGCCCTGCAGAACCGGCGGCTCGATGTCATGGAGGACCATTTCGAGGCCGCCCTCGCCTGCGGCCGGCACCAGCTGGTGCTGCCCGACCTGGAGAGCCTGGTGGCCGCCGAGCCGCTGCGCGAACGTGCCTCGGGGCAGCTCATGGTGGCCCTGTACCGGTGCGGGCGGCAGGCCGAGGCGCTGGCGGTGTTCGGCCGCGTGCGCACGGCCCTGGTGGAGGGGCTCGGACTGGAGCCGGGGCGCGAACTGCACCGGCTCCAGCAGGCGATCCTCACCCAGGACCCGACGCTGGAGACGCCCCGCGCGGTGGGCGGCCGGGAGAAGGCTCACCTCGCCCCGGTCCCCCGGCCCGCGGAATCCCCGCCCACCCCCGCCGCGGCCCCCGCACCTGCGGCACCGTTGGCGCCCACGCAGCCGACCGCGGACACGGAGCCGACGGAACGCGCGGAGTTGACGGAACGCACCGAGCCGTCCGCGCCCGTGCAGTCGGCCGTGCCCGCCGGCGAGGCCTCCTCCCCCGGCCGGCACGAGTCCCGTACCGCCAGCGTGGTCATGTTCCGCTTCGGGCTCGGCGAGGAGTTGGGCCAGGTGCCGGCCGAGGACCGGGACCGGGTGCTCGACGCGCTGACCCAGCTCGCCCGGGAGAAGACCGAACTGCACGGCGGCCGGGTCACGGCAGTCCTCGGTTCGAAGGTCCTCGCCGTGTTCGCCGACGGGGCGGACCCGGCCGACAGCGCCGAGCGCGCGGTCCGCACCGCGTCCGCCGTCCGCGCCGGCCTCAGCGTCCCCACCGGCACACTCACCCCGCCGCAGGCCGCCGTGCGCGGTCTCACCGTGCACGCCGCCGTGGCGTCCGGCGAGGCCCTGCTGCCGCTCCGGCCCTCGGACGACCCGCCCCCGCCGTGGGGTGGCGGCCGGCTCGTCGACACCTGTAGGACGATGCTGGCCCATGTGCAGGCCGGCGAGATCCATGTCTGCGACGAGACCCACCGGCAGGTCGAGCGGGCGGCAACGTTCCGGCGCGCCTGCGCATCGGCTGTCGCCCCGTGGGAACTGCACGCGCTGCACGACGCGGTCACGGACCGGTCGTGGGAGCAGGTCGGCGCCGGTGTCCACGTCAGCGAGCTGGCGCTGATGCACCACACCCTGCAGCACACCCGGCAGCGCTCGGCGGCCCATCTGATCACGCTCATCGACGGGTCCGGCCGGGCCCGCACACGCCTGCTGATGGAGTTCCAGCGCCGGGTGGAGGAGATCCAGGGCGGCCCCGTGCGGGTGCTGGCCGGCACGGTTCCGCCGCCGCGGCACTCCGGCTCGGCGTTGTCGGTGCCGGCGGAGATCCTGGCGGCCTACTGCGGCATCGAGCCCGGCGGCCTCGATCCCCGTGCGCCCGCGCGGCTGCGAGCAACGCTGCATCGCCTCTGCGACGACCCGGCCACCGTTGCTCATCTGTACGCACCCCTGGCCCGGCTGCTGTCGCCACCGCGGACGGCGGCCGAGGAGGAGTCCGCCGAGATGCTCCGGGCGTGGGGGACGTTCCTGGCACGGGCCGCGCGCGAGCAGCCGCTGGTGCTGATCTGGGACGACCTCCAGCACGCCGACGACGCGCTGCTGGACATGGTGGAGCGGATGACGCAGACCCACGTGGGCGTGCCGCTGCTCGTCGCCGTCGGCGCGGACTCCCGGTTGCCGGACCGGCGTCCGGGCTGGGCCACCGCACGGCCGCGCACGGTGACCCTCAGCCTGAGCCCGGAGACGGGCGACTGCCTGGATCGGCTACTGGAGTCCCTGCTTCCGCCGCTCCGGGAGTCCGAGGTCGCCTGAGCGCGTACCGCCCGTGCCGGTGAGGCGGATGGCACGGGCGAGGGCGCCGAGGGCCCGCGTGACGTCCGCAGTCCCGTCGGGCAGGGCGTCCGCGGCCGATTCGACGAGCAGGGAGCCCGCGAGAGCCTCCCAACGAGCCCCGGCGCCCGCGCGCACCGGGCCCGCGGCCACGCCGAGCACTCGCCGCGCCCATGCGGCGATCCGGGTCCGTTCCGCCGCGGTGACGCCCGGTACGGCCCGCACCCCGGCGCCGAAGCGGGCCAGTATCTCCTCGGCGTGCTCGGCGAGCAGGGCGTCCGGCTGCGCCGCGCCCCAGCCGGGCGGGCGGGCGGGGGGCGCGGAGTCAGCCGGCCGCGCCGGTCCGGCGCCGCGGGGGCGACTGGCCCGGCTCAGCCCTTCGTGCAGGGCCGCGGCGAACCGGGTGCCGACGAAGACGGCCAGCGGGGCGTCCATGTCGCCGGCGGTGGAGGCACGCACCGGCCGGGGCGACGCGTGCGCGGGACGGCGGGTCTGTGGGGATGCGATGTCCATGCGGACAGCACATCAAGTCCCGCACACACGCCGCCCATTCGCGACTCCTCGGCCCGGTCATCACACGGCCCGTCGCCCGGGCCGCACCTCGACCGGCTCGGCTCCCTTGCCCAGGAACCCGGGGTGGATCCGACCGGACGTCCACGCCCGCTCCTCCTGCCGCCGCGGGCGGTGGTCCGGGACGGGCAGCGTGCGCCGCGGCAGCGGGGCGGCCGGCTCGCGCAGGCGGGGCAGGGTGAGCCGGCTGGCGTGCTGGCAGCCGCTGCCCCAGAAGGGCCGACGGCGCAGCAGGTCGGAGTGGCCGCACGCGACGACGAGCAGGGCGCCGGTGCCGGCACCGCCCAGGGTCTCCACCCAGTCGAGCACCACGTCGTCGGCGAGGTGCAGGTCGTCCAGACACAGGACCAGGGGGCGGTGACGTGCCTCGTGCTCGATCACCTCGCCCCACGCGGCGAGTACGTCGGTCCCGCGCCCGGGCAGACCGGAGTGGAGTGGGTGGCACAGCACACGCAGCAGCCGCGCCGCGTCCACGTCGGAGTCGACCGCGGAGCGGACCACGGCTCTGATCCGCTGCTCCGGCGGGTCGGACCGGGCCCCGTGCGGGGGTGCCCACGCGTCCAGCAGCGCGGCGGCCGTACCCGAGGCGTCCCGGGCGCCCTTCGGCCGGCGCGGCCGCAGCACCCGCACCTCGTCGAAGTCGCCGGCGATGCCGCGCTCGAACTCGGCGAGAAGGCGTGTCTTGCCGACTCCGTGGTCGCCGAGCACCGTCAGCATGGAGGGCACGTCGTGGTGACGGGAGTACTCCAGCAGGTTCTCCAGCAGGGCGAGTTCGGGCCTGCGACGGGTGTCGGGGCCGGCCGCCACGGGTTCGCCCGAGTGCAGGGCCCGGGCCCTGCGGATGCCTACGGTGCCGTCGGCGGGGCGGGTGGTCTCGTCGTAGCTCACCCAGGCGTCGGTGTCGCCCGCCACGTCCTCGCTGACGTACAGCTCGCCCTCCGGGACGCCCGCGAGCAGGGTGTGCGCCTTGTCGAGCAGGGTGCCCACCACGGAGACGGCGGCCCGCGGGTCGTGCGGATCGTGCCGCACGATCGCCTTGCCGGAGATCACCACGGCCCGCATCACCATGCCCGCCCGCAAGGCCAGCCGTTCACGGGCCGCGAAGGCCGCGCGCACCGCGTTCAGGGACGCCTCGGGGCGATCGGAGCGCAGCCCGAACAGGGCGGCGCACAGCCCGCCCATGGAGCCGACGACCGTACCGGAGCGGATCTCCACGCTCTCGGTGAGCGCGGTGACCGCGTCGTGCAGGGAGGTGTCCAGCTGCTCGCTCTCCATGGCCGTCGCGCCGGCGGCGGACTCGGTGCACACCACGAGCACGCACACGTCCCGGCGCTCGGCGACCGCGCCCCTGGCCGCTCCGCCGGAGGACGACGCCACCCGCGTCGGGGGGTCGGCGTCCGTGACGGCGCGGGGCGACGGCACGCGCGGCTGGTCGTCGGGCGTCGCGAGCCGGGCGGCGTGCACGGGTTCCGGTGCCGGGGCGCCCAACACGCCGACGGCGAGGGCGCCGACGTCCGCGCCGAGCCTCGAGGGCACCTGGGCGGGGTCCGCCGGTGCGACCGAGTGCCGCCGCGCGGCGCTCACTTCGGCGGCGTCCCGTTCCGCGCGGTCCTCGGTGGGGGAGGCCAGCTCCTGGTCGTGACGCAGTATGCGCCGCTGGAGGGTCTGCAGGGCGGCGGACGGCTCCAGGCCGTACTCCTCCACGAGGGCCAGCCGCACCCTGCTGAACACGCTCAGCGCTTCCGCCTGCCGCCCGCAGCGGTACAGGGCGAGCATCAGCTGCCCGCACAGCCGTTCCCGCAGGGGCTCGGCCTCGGCCAGCGAGGTGAGTTCGCCGAGCACGGCATGGTGCCGGCCGCACGCCAGTTCCGACTCGAAGCGGTCCTCCATGGCGTCCAGGCGCAGCTGCCGCAGCGCGGTCAACTCGGTCCACTCCACGCCCTGTTCGGCCAGATCCGACAGGGCCGAGCCGCGCCACTCCGCCAGGGCCTCCCCCAGCAGCTCGGCGGCCTCGCCCGCTGCACCCGCGTCCAGACGTGCCCGGCCCGCCGCGACGGCACGCTCGAAGCGGGTCGCGTCGAGCAGTTCGGGGTCGACGCGCAGGACGTAGCCCGGCGCCCGGGTGAGCAGTTGCGGCGGCTCGTGCCCCTCGGCGTCGCCGCTCTCCAGCAGGGCACGCAGCCCCCACACGGCGTTCTGCACCATCTTGCGTGCCGTGACGGGCCGCGCGTCCTCGGGCCACAGGGCGTCGAGGAGCTGGCTGGTGGCGACCACCTGATTGGCGTGGAGGAGCAGCAGCCCGAGCACCGCTCTCTGCTTGACGCCGCCCAGCGGCAGACTCCGTCCGCCGCTGACCACGTCAAGCGGCCCGAGAACCTTGAATTCCACGCCTACCCCCGTACGTCGAACACCGATGTTCAGTCATGGCAGGCGCCGTTGCCCGCCGCGAGCGGCACTCGCCGAGCCGGCTGCGCGCAGCACCAGCTCGGCGACGTCGCCGAGCCGCTGGTCCAGATAGAAGTGACCGCCGGGAAGGACCCGCACCTCGGTCTCGGCGCGGGTGTACGTCCGCCAGCCGTCCGCCTCCGCCACGGAGACGACCGGATCGGCGTCGCCGCACAGCACGGTCACCGGTGTCCGCAGCGGCTCCCCGGGCGTCCAGGAGTACCCGGCGAGGGCCGCATAGTCGGCTCGCAGAGCGGGCAGCACCATCGCCACCAGCTCGGGATCGTCGAACAACGCCGCCCCGGTTCCCCCCAGTCGGCGTACGGCGGTCAGGATCGCGGCGTCGTCCGCCAGCAGGTCGTGCGGGCTCGGCTTCGGTCCGGGCGCCGCGCGGGCGGACAGGAAGAGCCTGCGGGGTGGTCGGGCCCCGCGCTCATCGAGGAGCCTGGCGGTCTCGTACGCGACCAGCGCCCCCATGCTGTGGCCGAAGAACGCGAAGGGCGGTGCCGCGTCGTCGTCCTCCAGCTTTCCGGCGACGACCGCGGCGAGTTCCCTGATGTCGGTCACCGGTGGCTCGAGCCGCCGGTCCTGCCGTCCGGGGTACTGCACGGCCCGGACCTCGATATGGGGTTTCAGCTGCCGCGACAGCGGCTGGTACGCGCTGGCGGCACCTCCCGCGTGCGGGAAGCAGATCAGCCTCAGGGCGTCGGGCTCGGGATCGCCGAAACGTCGGAACCACTGGCCGTCCATGGCGCGCTTTGCTCCTGTCCGTTCATTCGGGGTACGTGGTAACCGCGCTCGGCCCTGGCCCGGTGCAGCACACCGGCCCACCAGCTGAGGCGGTCGAACATCAGCCGGGCCGACATGTCCCAGTCGTCGCAGGCGGCGAGGGCACCGTCCGGCCCGAGCCGCTCCCAGTAGTTGTGGAAGCTGACGGTCTCGTGCACCGTCACGGCGTGCACCTCGCCGAAGACCTGGCGCAGGGCGGCCACCGCGCACAGGCCGCTGGAGGGGCCGCCGTAGGACAGGAATCCCACGGGTTTGGCGTGCCATTCCTCGTCGTACCAGTCGATCGCGTTCTTCAAGGACGCCGGGAACGTCTGGTTGTGCTCGGGAGTCACCACCACGAACGCGTCGGCCGCCGCCAGCCAGGGCGCCAGGTCCTTGACGGCCTGTGGTTTGGGCGCCGCCGGGTCGGCGGACATCACGTCGGGCAGCCAGGCCGTGGCGAGGTCTATGACGTCCACGTCGAAGTCGTGCCGCAGCCGGGCCCGCGAGGCGAGCCATTCCGCCGCGACGTGCCCGAACCGTCCTTTCCTGATGCTGCCGATGATGATCGCCAGCCGCAGTCGCTCATTCTCGGCCACCTGCCCACGCCTTCCGCACCGCCGCTGAACCGCATTCCTCGGGGAACCCTGGCATATGCCCCTTCGGATTCGCTTCGGACGGCTTCGGAAATGCTGCGCGCAGGCACTTCGGGCAGGTGGCCGAGCCCTTTTCGTCGCAAGTCGCGGCGGGCGGCAGCCGGTTACGCTGAGATCATGGAATTCGGGGTGCTGGGGCCGCTGGAGGTGCGCACGGACAGCAGACGTGTCGTGCGGGTACCCGAAGTCAAGGTGCGGATGCTCCTCGCCGATCTGCTCGCCCACCACGGGCAGGTCGTCCCGGCGGGCCGGCTCATCGAGGGCCTGTGGGGCGGCTCGACGTTCACGGCACGGCCCACGGCGTCGCTCCAGGCCAAGGTGTCCCAGCTGCGGCGCGCGCTGGAGGACGCGGAGGCGGGCGGCCGTGAGCTGGTCGCGCACCGGCCACCCGGATACGTGCTGGACATCCCTGCCGGAGCGCTCGACGCCGGGCGGTTCCGCGAACTGGTCGCCCGGGCCAGGTCGGGCGAGGACCCGGTGACGCGGGCGGCGCTGTACACCGAGGCGCTGGGGCTGTGGCGCGGCCCCGCCTTCGCCGAGTTCGCGGACCAGCCGTCCGTTCGGCCGACGGCGGCGAGCCTGGAGGAGGAGCGCCTCACGGCGGTGGAGGAACACGCCGGGGTCCGCCTGGAGTTGGGCGAACACAGCCTGCTGGTGGGCGAGCTGACGGAGCTGGTGGAGCAGCATCCGTTGCGCGAGGGGCTGCGGGGCGCGCTGATGTGGGCGCTGTATCAGGCGGGACGCTCCTCCGACGCGCTCGACTGCTTCAACGATCTGCGGCGCCGGCTCGACGAGGAGCTGGGGCTGACCCCGGGACCGTCCCTGGAGGCACTGCGGCAGGCCATCCTGCGCCACGACCCCGTTCTGGCCCGGCCGGAGCCGCCCGCGCAGTCGGCCGCGGGGGTGCCGGCCGGGCCTGGGCCGACCGGTTCGGCCTCGCCCCTGGTGGGCCGCGAGCAGGATGTCCAGGCGATCCGGACGCTGCTCTTACAGCGCCGTCTGGTGACGCTGACGGGCCCTGGCGGGGTCGGCAAGACCCGTCTCGCCCAGGCCACGGCACAGAGCCTGGCCGGCGCGTTCGGCGAGGGCACCTGGCTGGTGGAGCTCGCGGACGCCGGGGGCCTGGAGCGGTTCGCCGACGCCGAGTCACTGGCCGAGCAGGTCATGGCGACGGTGGGCATCCGCGAGAACACCTCGGACGACGACGCCAAGGGCCCGACGGAACGCCTGGCGAGCGCGCTGGCCAGCCGGCGGCTGCTGCTCGTGCTGGACAACTGCGAACACGTCGTGGACGCCGTCGCGCGGCTGGCCGGCCTGCTGCTGGGCCGGGCCCCGCACCTGCACATCCTGACGACCAGCCAGGAACCGCTGCGCACCCGGGACGAGACGGTGTACCCGGTGGCGCCGCTGTCGCTCCCCCCGGAGGGCCGACCGGACCTCGACGCGCTGACGAGCGCGGGCGCCGTACGCCTCTTCGTCGACAGGACCAGGGCCACGGACCCGGAGTTCGTGCTCGACGCCACCACCGCCCCGCTCGTCGCGGATGTGTGCCGGCGTCTCGACGGCATCCCGCTCGCCCTGGAACTGGCCGCCACCCGGGTGCGATCGCTGGGCATCAGGGAGCTGCACGACCGTCTCGACGACCGCTTCAAGGTCCTCAACAGCGGTTATCGGGACGCCCCTTCACGGCACCGGACCCTTCAGGCCACGCTCGACTGGAGCTGGGGCCTGCTCGACGTCCGGGAGCAGACCGTGCTGCGCAGGCTGTCGGTGTTCAGCGAGGGATCCGGCCTGCGGGCGGCCGAGGACGTGTGCTCCGGGGGCGGCGTGTCCCCCGCCGACGTCCTCGATGCGCTGAGCCTGCTCGTGGAACGCTCACTGGCGGTGCGCACCGAGGGACCGCAGGGTCCGCGCTACCGGCTGCTGGAGTCCGTCGCGGTCTACGCGCGTGACAGGCTCGCGGAGTCCGGTGAGCACGCCGAGACCGCGGCCCGGCACCTGCGCCACTGCGTCCGCCTGGCCGAGCGCGCCCGGCCGCATCTGCACGAGCGGGAGCAGTCCCGCTGGTTCCAGTACCTCGACCTGGAGGCGGGCAATGTGCAGCGCGCGCTGGCCGAGGCCGCCCGGGCCGGGGCCGCGCAGGAGGCATTGCGCCTGGTCAACTCGCTGACCTGGTACTGGTACGTCCGGGGTCGGCTGGGTGAGGCCCGCAGGGCGCTGGCCACGGCCCTGGACACACCGGGCGAGGCCGCGCCCGCGGAGCGCGGGGAGGCGGAGTTCTGGTACACGGGCATCCGCCTGCTGCTCGGCGAGCACGACCGGGAGTGCGACGCCCTGGACGCGTACGATCCCGCGTCCACCCCGGAGTCGACCAGGGCTCAGTGGTTCCTGGCGCACGCGCAGTGGACGGTGGGGGCGTTGGTCGCGGGCGAGCAGCGCGTCGAGCGCGTCCTGGTCCGCTTCCGCACCCTGCGCGACGCGTGGGGCACCGCCGCCGCACTGACCACACGTGCCTGCTTCGCCTTGGCCCGAGGTGACCTGGAGTCGCTGCGCGGCAACGCAGAGGAGGCGCGCGCCCACTTCGCGGAGCTGGGCGACCTGTGGGGCCGGTTGAAGACGACCGACGTGCTCGGCAGGCTCGCCGAGATCAACGGCGACTACGACCGGGCGGGCAGGCTGCACCGGGAGAGCCTGCGGATCGCCCAGGCCCTGGAGACCTGGCCGGAGATGTCCACGAAGCTGTCGGGCCTCGGCAGGATCGCCCTGCTCACCCAGCGCTACGACGAGGCCGACGACCTGCACACCCGTGCCCTGCGGCTCGCGGTCGAACAGGGCAATCAGCCCGCCGAGCAGTTCGCCGCGCTGGGCCTCGCGCTCAGCGCCCGGCGCCAGGGCCGGCTGGACGCCGCCGAGGAGTGGCTGCGGCCCTGGCTCGCCTGGAACCGCCGGCGCGGCGACGGACCGGGCCTCGCGCTGGTCCTGGCCGAGCTGGGCTTCATCGCCGAGCAGCGCGGCGACGCCGGACGGGCGCTCGCGTACCACCGGGACGGCCTCGCGGCCGCCGCGACGACCAAGGATCCCCGCTCGGTCGCCCTGGCACTCGAGGGCCTGGCGGGTGCGCACTCCCTGGCCGGGGCCACGGAGCGGGCGATCCGTCTGCTCGGTACGGCGGCGGCGACCAGGGAGCGGGCCGGGGCCCCGCACCCCCCTGCGGAGCAGGGCGACGTGGAGCGCATCTCCGGCCGGCTGCGTGCCATGATCGACGAGGCCGCGTACACCCACGAGTTCACCGTCGGCGCCCAACGGGACCACGAGAGCCAGGCCACGGCGGAGTCCATGCACCCGCCGCCACCGTGAGCCGGTGGCGGCCCGCCGCCGGCGTCAGCGGCGGCGGGTGTTGAGGCGGGCGGCCTGGCGGGTCAGGTAGTCGCGTTCGGCGAGGTTGGGGGCCTGCTGGGCCGCCTCGGCGTAGAGCCGTGCCGCCGTCGTCAGGTCGCCGTCGCGCTCGTGGAGGTACGCCGCCACCGCGGTGTGGCGGGGCAGCGAGTCGTCCAGCTCCGCGAGCGCCGCGAGGCCCGCGCGCGGTCCGTCGGCCTCGCCCACGGCCACCGCACGGTTGAGGCGGACGACCGGGCTGTCGGTCAGCCGCGTGAGCTCGTCGTACCACTCGACGATCTGCACCCAGTCGGTCTCCTCGGCGACGGGCGCGTCGGCGTGGAGTGCCGCGATCGCGGCCTGGGCCTGGAACTCGCCGAGCCGGTCGCGGGCGAGCGCCGCCTGCAGGATGTCGACGCCTTCGGCGATCGACTTGGTGTCCCACCTGCCGCGGTCCTGCTCGGCGAGCGGCACCAGGCTGCCGTCGGGCGCGGTCCGCGACGCGCGCCGGGCGTGGTGGAGCAGCATGAGGGCGAGCAGCCCCGCCACTTCGGGGTGGTCGATCGCGGCCGCCAGCTGCCGGGTGAGCCGGATGGCCTCGGCGGCGAGGTCGATGTCGCCGGAGTAGCCCTCGTTGAAGACGAGGTAGAGGACGCGCAGCACGGTGGCGACGTCGCCGGGCTGGTCGAACCGCACGCCGGAGACGGTGCGCTTGGCGCGGCTGATGCGCTGCGCCATGGTCGCCTCGGGCACCAGATAGGCCTGGGCGATCTGCCGCGTGGTCAGCCCGCCGACGGCGCGCAGGGTGAGCGCGACCGCCGACGACGGCGTGAGCGAGGGGTGGGCGCACAGGAAGTAGAGCTGGAGCGTGTCGTCGACCGCGGGCGCGGGCCCGGGCGCCGGCTCCTCGTCCACGAGGTCCTCACGCCGGCGGCGGGCTGCGTCCGACCGGGTCGCGTCGAGGAACTTGCGCCAGGCCACGGTGACCAGCCAGCCCTTCGCATCGCGCGGAGGGTCGGCCGGCCAGAGGCGGAACGCCTCGACCAGGGCGTCCTGTACGGCGTCCTCGGCCGCCGCGAAGTCGGCTCCGCGGCGGACGAGGATGGCGAGCACGCT
Source organism: Streptomyces sp. NPDC055013 (assembly GCF_053608645.1). Classification (NCBI taxonomy): domain Bacteria; kingdom Bacillati; phylum Actinomycetota; class Actinomycetes; order Kitasatosporales; family Streptomycetaceae; genus Streptomyces; species Streptomyces sp. NPDC055013. The sequence continues at coordinate 124,435 of NZ_JBSGVW010000017.1, read as the reverse complement.
CGGTGTGAGGCTCCTGAGCAGGGCCTCGTCGATCGATGAGGTCACTTGAAGGAGCACTCCGTGGTGGTGGGCGCCGCGCCCAGGAACGGGCGCACCTCCAGCCACTCGTGGATCGGCTTGCCGCCCGCGCCGGGGGCCGCGGACAGTTCCCCGGCCAGTTCGACGGCGCGCTCGTGGCTGTCGACGTCGATCACCATCCACCCGGCGATGAGGTCCTTGGTCTCGGCGAACGGGCCGTCGGTGACCGGCGGGCGCCCCTCACCGTCGAACCGGACCCAGCTCCCTTCGGGGGCGAGCGCCTGGCTGTCGACGAACTCGCCGGACTTCTCGAGCCGGTCCGCGAAGTCCTGCATGTACTGCACGTGCGCCGAGATCTCCTCGGGCGTCCACTGGGCCATCGGCACGTCGTTGACCGCCGCAGGAGCGCCGCGGTAGTGCTTGAGCAGCAGGTACTTGGCCATGGTGTTCTCCTCGGTGCTGGTGCGACCCATTGTGGTCGCGTTCAGCCCGGGGACGGAGCAGGTCGCGGGTTCTCGACATCCGCGGCCAACTTTTCTGGGGCAGCTTTCGGGGGCCGCCGTATAGTTGCGCTATGAGCAACCACGCGGCAGATGGAGAAACAGCAGGTCCCGCGGTGAGTGGCGTGCAGTCCGTCGACCGTGCTGTCAGCGTCCTGGAGATCCTCGCTCAGCGCGGTGAGGCGGGTGTCAGCGAGGTCGCCGCCGAGATCGAAGTCCACAAGTCGACCGCGTTCCGCCTCCTCGGTGCGCTGGAGTCGCGCGGTCTTGTCGAGCAGACGGCCGAGCGGGGCAAGTACCGGCTCAGCTTCGGGATCGTGCGGCTGGCGGGCGCGGTCACGAGCCGCCTGGACATCACGCAGCAGGGCCGGCCGGTGTGCGAGCGGCTCAGCGAGGAGATCGGCGAGACGGTCAACATCGCGGTCCTGCAGGAGCATTACGCCGTCAACCTCTATCAGGTACGGGGCCCGGGAGCGGTCGGTGCGCACAACTGGGTCGGGAGGCTGACCCCGGTGCACGCCACGTCGAGCGGCAAGATCCTGCTGGCCCACCGGCCGGCGAAGGAGCGCGCCGCGGTGCTGGCGGCGTCCGGAATGCAGAAGATGACCCCGCACACGCTCACCGCGAAGACCAAGCTGGAGAAGAACCTGGCCGAGACCCGGGAGCGCGGATACGCGGTGACGCTGGAGGAACTCGAGATCGGACTGCACGCCGTCGCGGCCCCGATCCGGTCCCGCGAGGGCGACGTCGTCGCCGCCCTCAGCGCCTCCGGGCCCGCGTACCGCCTCACCGAGGCGCGCATCCACGAGCTCGCCCCGGTGCTGATGAGGGGCGCGGACGAAATAAGCCACCGGATGGGCTCTCCGGACTGACCACCTTCAGCCACGGAGCCGGGACATCGACGGATCGAACAACGGCTCCTCGGCCACGACCGCCTCGACCCGCTGGTCGAAGTAGCCGATGTGCAACGCCGTACCGGGAGCCGTGAGCTCGCTCGGCAGCCACGCGTAGGCGATGCCCTTGCCGATCGTGTAGCCGTAGGCCGCGCTGGTGACGTAGCCGACCGCGCGGTCGCCGTCGTACACCGGCTCCTTGCCCATGACGACGGACTGCGGGTCGTCGATGGTGAGGCAGGTCAGCTTCCGTCGTACCTCCGCCTTGCGGCGCTCCAGGGCCGCCTTCCCGATGAAGTCGTCCTTGTCGAGCTTGACGGCGAAGCCGACGCCGGCCTCGTACGGGTCGTGCTCGTAGGTCATGTCGGTGCCGAAGGAGCGGTAACCCTTCTCCAGCCGGAGGCTGTTGAAGGCGCCGCGACCCGCGATGATGCCGCCCAGCGGCTCGGCCGCCTGCCACAGGGTGTCCCACAGCTTCAGGCCCTGGTCGGCGGTGGTGTAGAGCTCCCAGCCGAGTTCGCCGACGTACGACAGGCGCATCGCCGTCACCGGGACGCTGCCGATGTAGGCGCGTTTGGCGCGGAAGTACTTCAGGCCGTCGTTCGAGAAGTCCTCGTCCGTCAGTGGCTGCAGGACCTTGCGGGCGAGCGGGCCCCACAGGCCGATGCAGCAGGTCCCGGGGGTGATGTCGCGGACCTGGACCGTGCCGTCGGCGGGCAGGTGGCGGGTAAACCAGTCGAGGTCGAGGTTGCCGTTGGCGCCGACCTGGAACCGGTCGCGGGCCAGGCGGGCGACGGTGATGTCACTGCGGATGCCGCCGTCGTGGTCCAGGAGGAGGGTGTACGTCACGGAGCCGACCGACTTCGCGACCTTGCCGGTGCACAGCCGCTCCAGGAAGGCCGCCGAACCGGGGCCGGTCACCTCCAGCCGCTTGAGGGCCGTCATGTCGTACAACGCGACCGTCTCGCGGGTCACTTGGGCCTCGGCACCGACGATGGGCGACCAGTACTGCGCGGCCCAGTCGTTGGGGGTGGGGACTGAACGGCCCTCGGTCAGCGCCGCGTTGGCCTCGTACCAGTGCGGGCGCTCCCAGCCGTTCGCCTCCAGGAAGAAGGCGCCGTGCTCGCGCTGACGGGTGTGGAAGGGGCTGGTGCGGATCGGGCGCGGGTCGCCGGAGGGCTGCAGGGGGTGGAGGATGTCGTAGACCTCGACGAAGTTCTGGCAGTCGCGGGCCAGGACGTACTCCGGGGAGAGCTGGTGCGGCTCGAAGCGGTTGACGTCGCACTCGTGCAGGTCGAAGGAGGAGCAGTACCCGTCGACCAGCCACTCGGCCATGGCCCGGCCGACGCCCGCGGAGTGGGTGACCCAGACGGCCTCGGCGACCCAGAAGCCCTTGACTTCCGGGGACTCGCCGAGGAGCGGGAAGTTGTCGGTGGTGAAGGAGAACAGGCCGTTGATGCCCTCCTCGACCTTGGCGTCCTTCGTGGCGGGCAGCAGGGACCGTGTCTCGGTCCAGGCGTCCTCGAAGTCCTCCTGTGTGAACTTCAGGACCGAGGGCATCTCGTCGGCCTCGTCGACGGAGAGGATGTCGTCGGCGGAGATCGGCATCGGGCGGTGGCCGTAGTAGCCGATGCCGATGCCGTCGAAGCGTTCACGGTAGTAGAGGTCGGCGTCCTGGTGGCGCAGGATCGGGCGGACCGCTTCCGCCGCCTGGCCGGCCAGGGCCGGGACGGGGCCGGTCCAGGCGAGCTGGTGGGCGAGCGGGGTCAGCGGCAGGTTCATGCCGACCATGCGGGCTATCCTCGGGCCCCAGATGCCGGCGCAGCACACCACGATGTCAGCGGGGATCTCGCCCTGATCGGTGTGGACGCCGGTGACGCGGCCGTCGGCCTGCCGGACGTCGAGGACCTCGTGACGGGCGAGGAAGCGGACGCCGCGTTCGGTGGCCCGGCGGATCTGCGCCTCGACTGCGAGGACGGCCTTGGCGAGGCCGTCCGTCGGGACCAGGAGACCGCCGAGAACCCGGTCCGGGTTGACCAGAGGGTGCTGCTCGACGCACTCCTCGGCGCTGAGCAGCCGGGACTCGATGCCCCAGGCGGTGATCCAGCCGTGGCGGCGTCGCAGTTCCGTCAGCCGCTCGGGCGTGGTCGCCACTTCCAGGCCGCCGACCTGGAGGAAGCAGGGCTTGCCGTCGACGTCGAGGGAGCAGAGCTTCTCGACCGTGTAGCGGGCCAGCTCGGTCATGGTCTTGGAGGAGTTGGTCTGGAAGACCAGGCCCGGGGCGTGCGAGCTGGAGCCCCCGGTGGCGGGGAGCGGGCCCTGGTCGACCACGGTCACTTCGGTCCAGCCTCGCGCGGAGATCTCGTCCGCGAGCGCCGCACCGACGACTCCCGCTCCGATGATGACCACTCGGGGACCCGCCATCGCCGCACCTCCGGTTGGCTAACCAGTCGATCCGATCCAGTTGCTGCTCACGCAACTTGGTTCAGGTTGCGCAACTCAATGTGCCCGTCGTGCAGGTGGGTGTCAAGGGGTCCGCGACCTCGGGAAACACCCCGGACACGGCGATGCCCGGTGGGCGGCGCGCATCCCGCTCGCACCGCCCACCGGGCATCCGTGAAGGGCCCGCCAAGGGCCTACTTGACCCAGGCGTCCACCTTGTCGCGGTTGGCCTCGACCCACTTCTTGGCCGCGGCCTCGGGGGTCATCTTGTCGACCGCGATGTACTTCGCCACGGCGTTCTGGTCGTCGTTGGTCCAGGTGAAGTTCTTGACCAGGTCATAGGCTGGACTGCCCGACTTGGCGAACTTCGCGCTGACGATCTTGTCCAGCTCGTACACGGGGTAGTCGCAGGCGATCTTCTCCGCGTCGGCGTCGCAGCCCGTCTTGTACTCCGGCAGCTTGACCTTGACGAGCGGCACCTCGGACATGAACCACTGCGGCTCGTAGAAGTAGCCGATCACCCATTCCTTGTTCTTCTCCGCCTTGCGGAAGGCCTGGATGAGGGCGGCCTCGCTGCCCGCGTACACCACCTTGTAGTCCAGCTTCAGGTTCTTCACCAGGGCCTCGTCGTTGGTGACGAACGACGGGTCGCCGTCGAGGAGTTGGCCCTTGCCGCCGGACTCGGACGTCTTGAACTCGGCCGCGTACTTGTCGAGGTTGTTCCAGTCGGTGATGTCCGGGTGCTCCTTGGCCAGCCACGGCGGCACGTACCAGCCGATCAGGCCCTTGTTGCCGGTCAGGCCGGCGTCGACGGCGGTCTTCTGGTCGGTGATGTACTTCTTCTTCAGGTCGTCGTGGCCCCAGTTCTCGATGACGGCGTCGACCTCGCCCGTCCCGAAGCCCTGCCAGGCGATCTCCTCCTTCAGGTCCTTCTTGACCACCTTGCAGCCGAGGTCCTGCTCCGCGACGTACGCGACGACCGCCGCGTTGGCCTCGTAGCCCACCCACGGGTTGATCGCGAGGTTGAAGGTGCCGCACTTGCCGGAACCGTCCGAGCCGCCGGCGCTGTCGTCGCCGACCTTCGCACCGCTGCAGGCGGTGAGGGTGAGACCGAGGACGGCGATGCCGGCCACGCCGTATCTCCAGTGTGTAGCTTGCCTTGCCATGATCAGTGACTCCTTATGCGCCGGCACGTCGCGCCGCTGCCTGAGTGATCCGGTCGAACATGACTCCGAGAAGGACGATGGCGAGCCCCGCGGCGAGCCCCTTCCCGTACAGCTGGCCCTGCGAGAAGCCGGCCACGACGTCGTAGCCGAGGGCGCCCGCGCCCACCAGGCCGCCCACCACGACCATCGACAGCACATAGATCAGGCCCTGGTTGGTCGCGAGGGTCAGGGCGCTGCGTGCCATCGGCAGCTGGACCTTGGTGATGATCTGCCAGGTGTTGCACCCGGCGGAGGTGGCCGCCTCCACGGTGGTCGCCGGCACGTTCCGCACCCCGTCGGCGATGATCTTCATGGCGACGGGGGCCGCGTAGACGACGGCGGCGACGATCGCGGTGAAGCGGGTCGCGCCGAACAGGGCGAGGAACGGCACGAGATAGACGAACGGTGGCATGACCTGGGCCGCGTCCAGGGTGGGACGGATCAGCCGGTCCACCAGCGCGCTGCGGCCCATCCACACGCCGAAGCCGATGCCGAGCAGCATGACGAGGACCGTGGCGACTACGGTCGACGCCAGCGTGGTCATGCTGTCCGACCACACCCCGGTGCCGACCAGCAGGCCCACACAGACCGCGGTGGTGATGCCGGCACGCAGGCCGCCGACGACGACGCCGAGCGCGATCAGGGCCGCGCCGACGAGCCACCACGGGGAGTCCGTGAGCAGCGTCTGGAACGGGTTGAGCAGACCGGTCGTGATGACGTCACGGATGGCGTTGGTCAGGCCCCCCAGGTTGTCCTGCGCCCAGGTGGTCACGTTGTCCGCCCCGCTGGAGATGGCGCTGCCGACGCCGCCCTCGCCGGGGAACTCCGCCGCCCACACATAGGTGTGCGAGAGGAGGACCAGGACGGCCGCGACGGCCGCGCCCACGCCCAGCAGCGGGCGCCGCCAGGCCTGGAAGCGGTTCGTCGAACGCCGGGCCTCCTCCTCGCGTCCGCTCGCCGCGGTGGTGACCCGGTCCAGCACGATGGCCATGACGACGATGGCCAGGCCGGCGTTGAAGGCCGTGCCGACGTCGAGGGACTGGAGTGCCTGGACGACGGTCTTGCCGAGGCCGGGCGCATCGATCAGGGCCGCGATGGTGACCATGGCCAGGGCCGCCATGATGGTCTGGTTGACGCCCATCACCACGGTCCGCTTGGACATCGGCAGCAGCACCTTGGTCAGGGTCTGCCGTCGCGTGGCGCCCATCGAGTCGGCCGCCTCGACCGTGGTCGTCGGAACGGAGCGGATGGCGTGCGCGGTGATCCGGATCGCGGGCGGTGCCGCGTAGATCAGCGTGGCGATGGTGGCGGAGGCCGGGCCGATGAGGAAGAACAGCGTCAGCGGTGCCAGATAGACGAAGGTCGGCATCGTCTGCATGAAGTCCAGGAAGGGGGTCACGATCCGGTTGACCCGGTCGGACAGCCCCGCCCACACGCCCAGCGGGATCGCGAACAGCAGCGCCACGAAGACCGCGGAGACGGTGAGCGCCAGGGTGTCCATGCTCTCCTGCCACAGGCCCTGAAGGCCCAGGAAGGTGAAGCCGGCCACGGCCAGCAGCGCGACCCGCCAGTTGCCCACGGCCCAGGAGACGTAGCCGGCGATGCCGACGACACCCAGCCAGCCGATCTGCGGAACGGGCCGGCCGGGGGTGGGCTGTGAGATCAGCTCCTGGACGAAGGTCACCAGGGAGTCGATGACCAGCCGGATCTCGTTGAAGAAGTACAGGAAGAGCGGGTTGGAGTTGCGGTTCGCGCCGACCGAGTCGTTGACGTCGTTGAACCACCGGTGCAGATCGGTCAGGTCGGCCGCCGCCAGGGTCAGGGTCTGCTTGCCGCGCAGCACGAGGAACAGCACCAGCCAGACGACCAGGATCGCGGCGACCACCATGGGCCGGCTGATTCTGCGCTCGGTCCGGGCGGGAGCGGCCGGTTCCTCGACGGTCCCGGTTTTCTCGGGTTTCTCCACGGCGACGGTCATCACGCGTCGCCTTCCCGCCCGGCGACCACCGCGAGGATCTCGTCGTCGCCGACGATGCCGAGCAGCTTGCCGTTCTCGACGACCTTGACCGGCTTGTCGGCGGCCAGTACGGCCCGGGTGGCCTCGCGCACCACGACGTCCGGCCCCAACTCCGGTCCGTCCAGGGCGTCGTCGGGTTGCGCCGGGCGCATGATCCAGCGCAGGGTCAGCACGTCGCCGCGCGGCACGTCCTTCACGAACTCGCGTACGTAGTCATCCGCGGGGGCGCCCACCAGCTCGTCGCCGGTGCCGCACTGGACCATTTTGCCGTCGCGCATGATCAGGATGCGGTCGCCCAGCTTGAGGGCCTCGGAGAGGTCGTGGGTGATGAACACCATGGTCTTGCCGACCTCGTGGTGCAGACGGATGACCTCGTTCTGCATGTCGCGCCGGATCAGCGGGTCGAGCGCGGAGAACGGCTCGTCGAAGAAGAGCACGTCCGGCTCGCCGGCCAGCGCGCGGGCGAGTCCGACGCGCTGCTGCATGCCGCCGGAGAGCTGGTCGGGGTAGGAGTTCTCGTAGCCGGCGAGGCCGACCAGTTCGACGACCTCCATGGCCCGTTTGGCCCGTTCGGCCCTGCCCATGCCGCGGATCTCCAGCCCGAACGCCACGTTGTCGACGACGCGGCGGTGGGGCAGCAGACCGAAGTGCTGGAACACCATGGAGAACTTACGGCGCCGCAGGTCGCGCAGGCGTCCCGCGTCGGCCTTGCGGATGTCCTCGCCCTCGAAGACGATCTCGCCGGCGGTGGGTTCGATCAGCCGGGTCAGACATCGCACCAGCGTGGACTTGCCGGAGCCGGACAGACCCATGACGACGAACACCTCGCCGGGCGAGACGTCGAAGTGGACGTCCCGTACGGCGGCGGTGCATCCGGTGCGGTCCATGAGCTCGCGGCGGGTGAGGCCGCGCAACTCCTCGGAGTCCGGCACCTGGTCGGCCTTCGGCCCGAACACCTTCCACAGCCTGCGCACGGATATGACCGGAGTGGAGCCCGAGTCCTCGGGCGTGCCGCGCCGCTGCGGCACCTCGGTCTGTGTGGTCACGTTCGACCTCTTTTCGGCGTTCAGCCGCGGAACCAGTGTTGCGGCCGGGGTTGGATGTTCTGCCAGATGTGCTTGGGCTCCCGGTACTCGTTCAGGCCTGCCGGTCCCAACTCCCGGCCCACGCCCGAATGCCCGAACCCACCCCATTCCGCCTGCGGCACATAGGGGTGGTAGTCGTTGATCCACACCGTGCCGTGACGCAGCCGCCGGGCGACGCGCTGGGCCTTGCCCGCGTCCTGCGTCCAGACGGCTCCGGCCAGTCCGTACTCGGTGTCGTTGGCGATGCGCACGGCGTCGTCCTCGTCGGTGAAGCGCTCGACCGTGAGCACGGGTCCGAAGGACTCCTCGTGCACCACGCGCATGTCCTGTCGGCACGCGTCGAGCACGGTGGGCAGGTAGTAGTGGCCGTCTCCCAGGGCGGGGTCGGCCGGCCGGGCGCCGCCGCAGCGCAGCACGGCGCCCTCGGCGAGGCCGGCCGCGACATACGCCTCGACCTTGGCCCGGTGTTGCGCGGAGATCAGCGCACCGGTCTCGGCCTCGGGGTCGAAGGGGCCGCCGAGGCGGATCTGCCGGGCACGGCGGACGACCTCGTCGACGAAGCGGTCGTGCAGGGAGTCCTCGACGATCAGCCGGGCGCCGGCCGAGCAGACCTGCCCGGAGTGCAGGAAGACGGCCGTGAGCGCGAAGTCCACGGCCGTCTCGAAGTCGGCGTCGGCGAAGACCACGTTGGGGTTCTTGCCGCCGAGTTCCAGCGCCACTTTCTTCACGCTCGCGGCGGCGGTGGCCATGATGCGTTTGCCGGTCTCGACGCCTCCGGTGAAGGAGACCATGTCGACGGCCGGGTGCTCGCTGAGCGGTGCGCCCGCCTCGGGCCCGGCGCCGAGGATCAGGTGGGCGGCACCGGCCGGGAGCCCGGCCTCCTCCAGAGCCTTCATCAGCAGGATGGAGGTGGAGGGGGTCAGCTCACTGGGCTTGAGGACGATCGTGTTGCCGGCGAGGAGCGCCGGGGCGACCTTCCAACTCGCCTGCAGCAACGGATAGTTCCAGGGAGTGATCAACCCGCACACACCGACCGGCTCGTACACGACGCGGCTTACGGCGTCGTCGCGGCCGGAGTCGATCACACGGCCGGCGCCGGTGCCCCCGATGCCGCCGTAGTAGCGGAAACAGGAGACGACATCGGCGATGTCGTACTCGCTCTCCACCAGCCGCTTTCCGGTGTCCAGGGACTCGGCGCGGGCGAACTCCTTGGCGTCGCGCTCGATCAGGTCGGCGGTGCGCAGCAGCAGCGCGCCGCGCTCCCGCTCGGGAGTGCCCGGCCAGGTCCCCTCGTCGAAGGCGCGGCGGGCCGCGGCGATCGCCGCCTCGGTGTCGGCGCGTGTCCCTTCCGACACGGTCGCCACGAGCGTGCCGTCGGCGGGGCATCGGATCTCCCGCTGCCCGCCGGCCACCGGCTCACGCCATTCGCCATCCACGTACAGGTCTGCCACGCGCCGAACCTTTCAACGAAGTCGTTGCGCATCGTGCACCCGATTGCTTGTGGTGGAACACCCTTGCGAATGACCAGACGCACGTCAAGAGGTTGGCCGATGACGATTTGACCATGCGATCACGTTCCCGGCCACCCTTGACCGGAAGCGGCACCGAGCCGACCATGTTGCGCATCGCTCACCATGTTGTGCAATGCGCACCGACGGAGGCCGACGTGTCCCCCAAATTCCCCCGATCGCCATCCGGCCGCGAGTACGTTCTCACCCTCTCCTGTCCCGACAGTGCCGGTCTCGTTCACGCCGTGAGCGGCTTTCTCGTCAGGAACTCCGGAAACATCCTGGAAAGTCAGCAGTTCGACGACCGACTCGAAGGCCGCTTCTTCATGCGGGTCCACTTCGACGTCTCCGATCCCAACTCCACCCTGGAAGGCCTGCGTTACCGGTTCGGTCCCGTCGCCCTGGCCTACCGCATCTCCTGGGCCCTGAGCGAGGCGGCCACGCCGGTCCGGACGCTGATCATGGTGTCCAGGTTCGGACACTGCCTGAACGACCTGCTGTTCCGCAGGCGCACCGGCGCGCTCAACATCGAGATCCCCGCGATCGTCTCCAACCACCGGGACTTCGAGGGGCTCGCGCAGACGTACGGCGTCCCCTTCCACCACATCCCGGTGACCAAGGAGACCAAGCCCGACGCCGAGGCGCGGCTGCTGGAGCTGGTGCGGGAGCTGGACGTCGACCTGGTGGTGCTGGCCCGCTACATGCAGATCCTCTCCGACGACCTCTGCAAGCAGCTCGAGGGCCGCGCCATCAACATCCACCACTCCTTCCTGCCCAGCTTCAAGGGCGCACGCCCCTACGACCAGGCGTACCAGCGCGGCGTGAAGCTGGTCGGCGCGACCGCCCACTATGTGACGCCGGACCTCGACGAGGGGCAGATCATCGAGCAGGACGTGGTGCGGGTGGACCACTCGCTCGACCCCGGCGAGCTGGTCACCGTGGGACGGGACGTGGAGGCGCAGGTGCTGGCACACGCCGTGAAGTGGCACAGCGAGAGCCGCGTCATGGTGGACGGCAACCGCACGGTCGTCTTCCGCTGAACCACTCGGCCACATGGGTGAGTGGGCCGGCTCCCCGGCCCACTCGTCGTATACGACGCCCCTTCAGCCGTGCGCCTACTTCGCCTGCTTCCGGGTGTCGGGGTAGCGGTAGTACGCGGCCGCGGACGGCTCCAGCGGCTCTTTGCCGAGGATGAGGTCGGCCGCCTTCTCGGCGATCATCATCACCGGAGCGTAGATGTTGCCGTTGGTGACGTACGGCATCACGGAGGCGTCCACCACGCGCAGGCCCTCCAGGCCGTGCACCCGCATGCTGGTCGGGTCGACGACGGACATGGCGTCGGTGCCCATCTTGCACGTGCAGGAGGGATGCAGGGCCGTCTCGCCCTCCTCGGCCACCCAGGCGAGGATCTCCTCGTCGGTCGCGACGCCCGGCCCCGGCGAGATCTCCCCGTCGTTGTAGGGCGCGAGTGCGGGCTGTTCGAGGATTCTGCGGGCCACGCGGATCGCCTCGACCCATTCGCGGCGGTCCTGCTCGGTGGAGAGATAGTTGAAGCGCAGCGCCGGGTGTTCGTTCGGGTCCTTGCTCTTGATCTTCACGGAGCCGATGGCATCGGAGTACATCGGGCCCACATGGACCTGGTAGCCGTGGCCGCCGGAGGGCGAGGAGCCGTCGTAGCGGACCGCGACGGGCAGGAAGTGGAACATCAGGTTGGGATAGTCCACGTCCTCGTTGCTGCGGGCGAAGCCGCCTGCCTCGAAGTGGTTGGTGGCGGCCGGGCCCGTGCGGAAGAGCCACTGGAGCCCGATGAACGGAGCGCGCCACTTGGCCATGTACGGCTGCATGGAGACGGGCTCCTTGCAGGCGTACTGGACGTAGACCTCCAGATGGTCCTGCATGTTCTCGCCGACGCCCGGGAGGTCGCGGACGACGTCGACGCCGAGGGCACGCAGCTCCTCGGCGTTGCCGACACCGGAGAGCTGGAGCAGCTGCGGCGAGTTGATCGCGCCGCCGCAGAGGATGACCTCCTTGGCGCGGACCTGCTTGAGCGGGCCCCGGCCGCGCCGGCACTCGACGCCGACGGCACGGTTGCCCTCGAACAGGACCCGGGTGACGAGGGTGCGGGTCATGACCGTGAGGTTCGGCCGGTCCATGGCGGGCTTGAGGTACGCCTTCGAGGCGGACATGCGGCGGCCGCGATGGACGTTGCGGTCGAACTTGGCGAAGCCCTCCTGCCGGTATCCGTTGACGTCCTCGGTGGGGGCGTAGCCCGCCTCCTCGGTGGCCTTGAGGAAGGCGCCGAACAGGGGACTGGTGGCCGGGCCGCGTTCGAGCACGAGAGGGCCGTCGTGGCCGCGGAACTCGTCGTCCGGTTCGGCCGCGAGACAGTTCTCCATCCGCCGGAAGTACGGCAGACAGTGCGCGTAGTCCCAGGTCTCCATGCCCGGGTCGGCCGCCCAGCGCTCGTAGTCCATGGGGTTGCCGCGCTGGAAGATCATGCCGTTGATGCTGCTGGAGCCGCCCAGCACCTTGCCGCGGGCGTGATAGACGCGCCTGCCGCCCATGTGGGGCTCGGGCTCGGACTCGTACTTCCAGTCGTAGAACCGGTTGCCGATCGGGTAGGTCAGCGCCGCGGGCATCTGGATGAAGACGTCCCACGGATAGTCGGAGCGGCCCGCCTCCAGCACCAGCACCCGGTTGGCCGGGTCCGCGGAGAGCCGGTTCGCCAGTGCGCTGCCGGCCGAGCCGCCGCCGACGATGAGGAAGTCGAAGTGCACAGGAGCCATGGTGCCTCGTCTCGCTCGCGCCGTTGATACGCGAGGCATGCTAGCGGTGGGTTCGCGATACGCACCAGGTTGCGAACCGCGCAACTTTTCTCGGGCTGATCACGGCTCTGTTTCTTGCCGTGGCGTTGTTTACTGCGCGTATAGTTTTACTGTGAGCAACTACAGCATGGACACGGAAACGTCGAACTCGCAGGCCGGCGGGGTCCAGTCGGTGGATCGTGCCATCAGCGTGCTGGAGATCCTCGCCCAGCGTGGTGAAGCAGGCGTCAGCGAGGTCGCGGCCGAGATCGATGTGCACAAGTCCACCGCCTTCCGCCTGCTCGGCGCCCTGGAGGCGCGCGGTCTGGTGGAGCAGGCGGGCGAGCGTGGAAAGTACCGGCTCGGTTTCGGCATCGTCCGGCTGGCCGGCGCGGTCACCGGCCGTATCGACATCACCCAGCAGGGCCGTCCGGTCTGTGAACGCCTCGCCGAGGAGCTCGGCGAGACCGTGAACATCGCCGTCATGCAGGAGCACTACGCGATCAACCTCTACCAGGTTCGCGGCCCGGGCGCGATCACAGCGCACAACTGGGTCGGCCAGCTGACCCCGCTGCACGCCACGTCCAGCGGCAAGATCCTGCTGGCCCACATGCCCGCCAAGGAGCGCGCCGCGCTGCTGTCCACCACGGGCATGAAGAAGGTCACCGCGAACACCATCACCGCGAAGACCAAGCTCGAGAAGAACCTCGCCGAGGCCCGCGAGCGCGGCTACTCCTTCACGCTCGAAGAGCTGGAGATCGGCCTGCACGCCATCGCCGCGCCGGTCCGCAACCGGGACGGCGAGGTCGTCGCGGCCCTGAGCGCCTCCGGGCCCGCCTACCGCTTCACCGAGGAGCGCCTGCACGAGCTCTCCCCGGTGCTGCTCAAGGGCGCCGAGGAGATCAGCCACCGAATGGGCTACCTGGGCTGACCCGCCCGGCTACGACCGGGGGACGCCGAGACGCTCGTTCACCCAGTCGTGGAAGGCGCCGATGTGGTGCTCGCTCGGCACCAGCACTCCCCCCTTGGCGTACAGCCGGGAGCTCATGCCGGGCTGGGTGCGTTCGCACGCGTCGAAGTCCTGGCGGTTGACCCGGTCGAAGAGTTCCACGGACCGGCTGACGTCCTTGCCGCTCTCGACGACGTGCGGGAGGTAGAGCCAGTCGCACTCGACGATCGTGCGGTCGACGGACACCGGATACATACGGTGGAAGATCACATGGTCGGGGACGAGGTTGATGAACACCTGCGGCCTGACGGTGATCGCGTAGTAGCGGCGGTCCTGGTCCTCGGCGACACCGGGGATGCGGTCCAGGCCCTCGGACCCGTCGACGGTGAAGCCCTGCACGTCCGCACCGAACTCGGCACCGTGCCCGACGTAGTACTGGGCGGCGTAACCGTCCGCGAACTCCGGGAGCACCTCGGTGAGTTCGGGGTGGATGGTGGCGCAGTGGTAGCACTCCATGAAGTTCTCGATGATGAGCTTCCAGTTCGCCTTCACGTCGTAGACGATCCGCTTGCCCACGGAGAGGTCCTCGACGCCGTAGCGCCCGATCGACTCGACGTCACCGAGGCGGGCGACGATCTCACCGATGACCTCCTCCTCGAAGGAGGGCGGGTTCTCCGCGAGGCACACCCACACATAGCCGAGCCATTCGCGCACGGCCACGCTCACCAGGCCGTACTCGGTGCGGCCGACGTCGGGCATCTTGGTGAGGTTGGGTGCCGCGACGAGCTTGCCGTTCAGGTCGTACGTCCAGGCGTGGTACGGGCACTGGAAGGCCCGCTTGACCTCGCCGGACTCCTGGGTGCAGAGCTTGGCTCCGCGGTGCCGGCACACGTTGAAGTACGCCCGGATGCTGCTGTCCCTCGCCCGGGTGACGAGGATGCTCTCGCGGCCCACGTCGAAGGTGCGGAAGTCGCCGGGCTTGGCGAGGTCGGACGCGCGCGCGGCGCAGAACCACATGGTTTCGAATATGTGCTCCTGCTCCTGGGCGAAGATCACCGGATCGGTGTAGGAGGAGCCGGGGAGAGTGGCGATCAGACTGTCCGGCAGGCTGGTCGAGGTCACGGTGCACTCCTCGGAGAACGTCGTGGCGGGGTGATGCCTCAGGGGCGGGGTCAGGACGTCGCCGCGGCGAGCTGCTTGCGCCAGCGGGTGAACAGGCGCGGCTGGTTCATGCCGAGCACGGCGACCGGGTCGCCGGCCCGCCGGTAGACGGCCAGCACGTCACGGTCGTCCGCGGCGCCGGCCTCGACGGTCACGCTGTCGGCGCCGGCGGCGTGCCCGACGAACTGGATCTTCACGCCGTACTGGTCGGACCAGAAGTACGGTGGCCGGGGCACACCCGGTGCCACCGCACCCCTCGCCAGCAGCGTGGCGACCGCGGCGTCGGGCCGCTCACGCGCGCCGGTCCAGTGCTCGACCCGGCGGTGGAAGCCGGCACGGGGGTCGTACCAGTTGGCGCAGTCGCCGACCGCGACGACACCGGCCAGGCTGGTGCGGCCGTCGGCCCCGCACTTGACGCCGTTGTCGAGTTCGACCCCGGAGCCGTCCAGCCACTGCACGCACGGGCGGGCGCCGACTCCGACCACGACGATGTCGGCGGGGAGGCTGCGGCCGTCCTCCAGCAGGACGGCGTCGACGCGGGTCTCCCCGCTCAGCCCCTTGACTCCCACACCGCACAACAGCCGTACGCCGTGGTCGGCGTGGAGCGCGGAGACGACGGCACCCATGGTCTCGCCGAGCGGTCCGGCGAGCGGCGTCGACGCCACCTCCACCACGGTCACCTCGAGTCCGAGGGCGTACGCGGTGGAGGCGACCTCCGCCCCGATGAAGCCGCCGCCGATCACCACCAGCCGTCCGCCGCGGGCCAGTTCGTCGCGCAGGGCGCGGGCGTCGTCCAGGGTGCGCAGGGTGTGCACTCCGGACAGGCCCTCGGAGCCGGGCAGGGTGCGCGCCGCGGCGCCGGTCGCGAGGACCACCCCGTCGGCGCGCACCTGATGTCCGTCGGCGAGCCGGACGGTGCGCTCCGTGCGGTCGAGTCCGACGGCACGGGTGCCGAGCAGCCACTCGGCCCGCAGGTCCTCGTCGTCCGTCTCCAACGCGAGTTCCGTCTCGCCGAGGGTGCCGGCCAGGAACTCCTTGGACAGCGGGGGCCTGTCGTAGGGGCGGTGCAGCTCGTCCCCGATGACGACCAGCCGTCCGTCGAAGCCCTGCTTGCGCAGGGAGCGCGCCGCCGACAGTCCGGCCAGCGAGGCGCCGACCACGGCCACCGTCCTCACGCGACTCCCCCGGCGAGCCGGGCTGCGACGCAGGGCGGCAGGTTGGGGGCGTCCATGGACAGCCGGACGTGGACCACGCCGTCCTCGACGACGACCTCGTGGGTCCGGACCGGGAGCTTCGCCGGCGGGGCGTCGACCGCGCCGGTACGCAGGTCGAACTTCGAGGCATGCAGCGGGCATTCCACCTCGCAGCCCTCCAGCCAGCCGTCGGCGAGCGAGGCGTCCTGGTGGGTGCAGGTGTCGTCGATGGCGAAGAGCTCGCCATCGTCGGTGTGGAACACCGAGACCGGCGGATCGATATCGAGCCGGAGGGCCTCGCCTCGCGGGAGATCCGCGAGACGGCACGCGGGAATCATCATGACACCTCGGTGCGTATAGCGAAACGGATTGCGATGAGCGCAACGCCAGTCTGAAGGCCGCCCAGAAGCGTTGTCAAGGCATCCATGGGCCTCGTTCGGACCGGCCTTTCACGCGATTTCCAGGCAGCTCGAAACGCCCGAACCACCTGCGGAAACAGGTGGAACGGGCGCCGTACGAGGACGTTCCGGGGGGCGGTCAGAAACCGCGGTCGATCCACTCCTGGAGGTGCGGGGCTTCCGCGGCGACGGTCGTGGTCTCCCCGTGCCCGGTGTGCACGACGGTGTCGCCGGGCAGGGTCAGCAGCCGCTCCCGGATCGACTCGACGATGGTCGGGAAGTGGCTGTACGACCTCCCCGTCGCCCCCGGCCCGCCGGCGAACAGGGTGTCGCCGCTGAAGAGCGCCGTCAGGGCCGGCGCATACAGGCAGACCGCGCCCGGGGCGTGGCCCGGCGTGTGCAGCACGGTGAGTTCGATGCCGGCCACCGTGAGCACCTGCCCGTCGGCCAGGTCGCCGTCGGGCATCCGGTCGGGGTGGGTCTGCTTCCACAGCGGCACGTCGTCGCCGTGGAGCAGGACCGGGGCGCGGGTGCGCTCCGCGAGTTCGGGAGCGGCGTCGATGTGGTCGTTGTGGGCGTGCGTGCACACGATGGCCCGCAAGGTGCGCCCCGCGAGGGCTTCGGCGATCGCCCCGGCGTCGTGGGCGGCGTCTATGACGATCGCCTCGGTGTCGTCGCCGACGATCCACACGTTGTTGTCGACGTCCCAGGTGCCGCCGTCCAGGGAGAAGGTCCCCGTGGTGACCAGGCGTTCGATGCCGGCGCCGCCCGTCACAGGACCACCACCGAGCGCAGCACGTCGCCGTGGTGCATCCGCTCGAAGGCCTTCTCGACGTCGTCCAGCGCGATGGTCTCCGTGACGAAGGCGTCCAGGGGCAGCCGCCCCTGCAGATGGAGGTCGATCAGCATCGGGAAGTCCCGGCTCGGCAGGCAGTCGCCGTACCAGGACGACTTCAGGGCGCCGCCGCGGCCGAAGACGTCCAGCAGCGGCAGGTCCAGCTTCATCTCCGGAGTCGGGACCCCGACCAGGACGACCGTGCCGGCGAGGTCGCGGGCGTAGAAGGCCTGCCGGTACGTCTCCGGGCGGCCGACCGCCTCGATGACGACGTCGGCGCCGAATCCGCCGGTCAGCTCGCGGATCGCCTCGACCGCGTCGGCGTCCCTGGAGTTGACGGTGTGCGTCGCGCCCAGCTTCCTGGCGGTCTCCAGCTTGCGGTCGTCGATGTCCACCGCGATGATCTTCGCCGCGCCCGCGAGGTCGGACCCCGCGATCGCCGCGGCCCCGACGCCACCGCAGCCGATGACGGCGACCGAGTCACCCCGGCCGACATTGCCGGTGTTGATGGCAGCGCCGATGCCCGCCATCACCCCGCAGCCCAGCAGCCCGGCCACCGCCGCCGACGCGGCCGGGTCGACCTTCGTGCACTGTCCGGCCGCCACCAGCGTCTTCTCCGCGAACGCACCGATGCCCAGCGCCGGGGACAACTCGGTGCCGTCCGGCAAGGTCATCTTCTGCTTCGCGTTGTGCGTGGCGAAGCAGTACCACGGCCGGCCGCGCAGACAGGCCCGGCACTGCCCGCACACGGCACGCCAGTTGAGGATCACGAAGTCGCCCGGGGCGACATCGGTGACGCCCTCCCCCACCGACTCCACGACACCGGCGGCCTCATGGCCGAGCAGGAAGGGGAAGTCGTCGTTGATGCCGCCCTCGCGATAGTGCAGGTCGGTGTGGCACACCCCGCAGGCCTCGATCTTCACCAGCGCCTCACCCGGGCCCGGATCCGGCACGAGGATCGTCTCCAGGCTGACGGGGGCGCCCTTGCCCCGCGCGACGACAGCACGGACCTGGTGCGTCATGGCCACTCCTCGGCTGGTCGAGACCGGAATCAGATGTTGCTCATTACGGCACGCATCTCATACATCGCAACACAGCATCAGGGAGAGCCGAACGGCGGTCAAGGGCCCGACAAAGCGCGGCACGACCCCTTCCATGGACGCAAACGTCATGACATGCTCACGCCACCACACATCTGAACGCCATTCACACTCATGAACCTCGACAGACAGGGAGTGGCTCATGACTGCAAGATCCCGCGTGGGTGTCCTGCTGGCGGTCCTGGCCGCGTTCACCACCAGCGCCGCCCCCGACCCCGCCGCCGCCTCGGCTCCGGCAGTGGCACAGGCACAGGAGGCGCCACGCGTCCCGCACACCGCCGTCCTGGACGGCCCGCGCCTGCACCGGACGAAGATCCGCCTCGATCGCGGCGACCCCCAACTCCGGCAGGCGCTGCGGGCGTTGCGGACACGCGCGGACAGATGGCTGGACCAGGGCCCGTGGACGGTCGTCGACAAACCCCGGCCCGCACCCGGTGGCGACGTCCACGACTACCTCAGTCAGGCTCCGTACTGGTGGCCCACCAAGGCCCCGACCCCGGACAACCCCTGGGGCTGCCCGTATGTGCAGCGCGACGGCGAGCGCAACCCGGAGGTCGACTCCGGCACGGACCGCCAGGACGTCGAGAAGACCTTCGACTCCACCTACGACCTCTCGCTCGCCTGGTACTACACCGGCGACAAGCGGTACGCCGAGAAGGCCGGGCAGGTGCTGCGGACCTGGTTCCTCGATCCGGCCACGAGGATGAACCCGAACCTCGACCACGCCCAGTTCATTCCGTGCAAGTACGACGGCCGCGCCATCGGCATCATCGACTTCTCGCAGTCGTACACCAGCGTCCTCGACGCGATCGCCCTGCTGCAGACCGGCGCCCCGGGCTGGACCGCGAAGGACCGCTCCGGCATGGCCCGGTGGAACACCGCCTTCCGCGACTGGCTCATCAACAGCGACTTCGGCAAGCAGGAAGCCGCCGCCACCAACAACCACGGCACCTTCTACGACATGCAGCTCGCCGGCCTCGCCTACGCGACCGGCGACGAGGAACTGGCCCGCCGGACGGTCCTGGACGCCCGGAGCAAGCGCATCGCGTCGCAGATCGCGGCCGACGGGAGCCAGCCGCAGGAGCTGACCCGGACCAGGAGTTGGCACTACTCGACGTTCGACCTGGTCGCCTACACCCGGCTCGCCGCCATAGGCCGGCACGTCGGTGTGAACCTGTGGGCCTACCGCGGGCCGGACGGGCAGAGCCTGTTCAAGGCGGTGGACTATCTGCTGCCCGCCGCGACCGGAGCCGCCGCCTGGCCGCACCCCGAGATGGAGTTCCACCGGTACGCGGCGACCGACGTCGTGCACGCGGCCGCCGACGCCGGGGACAGGCGGGCGCAGCGAGCCGTACCGCTGTTGGAGGCGCCACCGGGCGGCGACCTGTGGGGCCTCCGCCCGGCGGCGGAACAGCTGGACTCCATCGCGGGGTGAGCGTCGGCCCGCCGGTTCAGACCCTGGAGAGGTCGATCGCGCGGTCGACGTCCTGCGGCTGAAGCACCCGCAGGATGCCTTCCAGCAGGTAGTAGTCGGCGTAGGGAAGGGAGATCTCGATCCCGTCCTCGGCCGGCCGGTTGCGCGTGCAGCGGGCCACCACCGCCTCCGCGCGTGCAGAGTTCCTCGTCAGGCACGTCTCCGACAACGCGGTGAGCAGTCGCAGCGCCACCTCGCGGTAGGCGTGCCTGCCGGTGGCCGCGGACAGGTCGAGCAGTCCGCACGCCATGATCGCCCCGGCCGACGCGTCCTTGATGTCGTACGGCTGTTGCGGCGCGCGGTAGTCCCACACCGGGACGTGGTCCGGGGTCAGCGCCCCGATCGCGAAGTCCGCGAGCCTGCGGGCGGTGGCCAGGAACTCGGGGTTCCCGGTGCGGCGGTACATCGTGGTGAACCCGTACAGGCCCCACGCCTGGCCGCGCGACCAGCAGGACGTGGGGCTGTACCCCTGCACGGTGTTCGGGCCGATCGCGGCGCCGGTGTTCGGGTCGAAGTCGTAGACGTGGGGCGTCGATCCGTCCGGGCGCAGAAAGACCCGCTGAGTCGTCTTCGCGTGCTCCACGGCGATGTCCAGGTACTTGGCGTCGCCGGTCCGACTGCTCGCGAACGCCAGCAGGTCGAGGTTCATCATCGTGTCGATGATGACGCGGCCTGCGTTCCTCTCGTCGTTCAGTGCGCCCCACGCTCTGATGAAGCGTCCGCGCGGGTTGTACCGCTGGATCAGGGAGTCGGCCGCCCGTAGGGCACCGGTCCGCCACGCCTCGTCGCCCGTCAGCCGCCAGGCGGTGACCCAGGACGGGTAGAAGAGGAAGCCGAGGTCGTGCGTGCCGGTGTCGTACTGGCGCGGGGCCAGCTTCTGCGCCGACGCCAACGCCTGCGTGCGGAAGGTGTCGTCCTTGCTGTGAAGCCACGCCATCCACAGCGTGCCCGGCCAGAACCCGCCGACCCAGTCGCCGTTCTGCGAGTAGGTCCACTTCTCGAACTTCGTGCCGACGGGGAAGGCGGTCACGGTGGGCGCCACGGTGTGCAGCTTCTCGACGGCGTAGTCGGCCGCCGCGC
This sequence comes from Streptomyces sp. NPDC055013, assembly GCF_053608645.1. NCBI lineage: Bacteria > Bacillati > Actinomycetota > Actinomycetes > Kitasatosporales > Streptomycetaceae > Streptomyces > Streptomyces sp. NPDC055013. Next base: position 103,773 of record NZ_JBSGVW010000017.1, on the reverse strand, counting down.
GGAGCTTGCGCAGGGTCGGTGCCGGTGTCCGGCCGGCGTTCACGTGCGCGGCCGTGGCGGGTGTCGGGACAGCGCCTGCCACTGCGGCGCCGACCGCCGTGGCCAGCATCGTACGCCGGGAAACACTCATGCCGGTTCCTCCAACTGGTCAATGGGAGAACGGAGTTGACCGAGCGTTGCACGGCGGACGCACTGCTGTACACCCACGTGAGCCATGTTCATGAACGTGAACAACTTGTCGGATCGGCGGCGCTCACCGGTGGCAGCTGCTGATCCCCGGGCGCCATGGGCAGGCGATTCCGGCGAAGCCGCCATTGGCCACGACAGCCACGCCCAGCGTGTCGCCGCCGCGCAGTACCTGCCGGTTCCGGACGAGCCCGTCGGCACCGTCCTCGACCGTCTCGACCAGCCACCGTCCGGGGCCGATGGCCAGCGGCACCTGGGCCGTGCGGGCGGTGCCTGCGTAGATGCCGCCGAGGAACCAGCGGTCGCCGCTGCGGCGGGCCAGCACGGCCTCCTGACCGGGTCGGCCCGTGAGCAGCCGGGTGTCGTCCCAGGCCGCCGGGACCTGGTCGAAGTAGGCCCGGGCCAGGGGCCGTTCGTCGTACGACTCGGGGGTGCCCGCGAACATCTGCTGGCCCGACTCGTAGGCGACGGTGAGCCCGACCTCGGCCGCGTCGGAGTTGGGGCGCAGGCCGACGCGCTGGAAGGCGCCCGGTGTGAAGTCCATGGAGCCGATGACGTTGCGGTTCATGGCCCACCCCAGCCTGAACGGTGACTACTACCAGGTCCACCGGCGCCTGCACGAGGGCCGGGAGCTCTTCGAGGTGGCCGACCACCGCGGCCTGCTCTGGCTCGACGCGGAGACGGGCCGAAGAGTGCGGGTGCAGGACGGAGAAGCCCTGCCCGGGCCGCCCTTGTCGCGGGAGGCGCTCGACGCACCCGCGCTGTACGACTGGAACTTGAACGCACCGGCGAGCTGGGAGAGCGCGGCCGCGTTCGCCGCCGAGGACGGCAGGACCCGCTATCTCATCGAGGGAAACCATGGCATAGCCGTGCTGGAAACGGACGCGGAGGTACTGCGGGACTGGCCGCACGGTGACGGGATCGACGACACCTCGTCCGAGGAGGCCCTGCCCGGCCCGGAACCGGAGTCACGCCGTCCGACGGGCCCGCTCACCCCGGATCGGGTCGACGACGCCTTCGGGGAGCGCCATGTGCTGCGCATACCCGAGAGCGACCTCCCCCAGGGCCTCGAACATCCGGGAAGCAGGCGGCACTTGCGGGACATCGGCCTGCCCGCGTTGTGGGTGTGCCACAGCGCCACGTACGAGGCCCATCCGGCCGACGCCATGCGGCCCGCGTCCGACGGCGCCCTGTCCGAGGAGGGCCTGCCCGACGGTGTGGCCCCGGCGGACCTGATCGTCTTCGGCGCATGCGAGTACGGCGAGTTCTATCTGCACCGTCACGACGGGACGGTGCACATCTGGAGCGGACTGCAGGGCCCGAAGAAGCGGACCCTCGTGCCGCTCGCCCCGGACCTCGACGCCTTCACCCGCATCCTCGAGGCCATCTACCGCTACAGCAACGCCTGCTGGCACCCCTACCCCGTGGAAGGGAGCCAGGAGTGGGTGGCGCACCTCTTCCGGGAAGAGATGGATGAGCTTGCCCCCGGCCTGTTCGACCGTGACACGCCCAGCGGCACCACGTGGAGCCGGCTCTACGCGGGCATCACCGAGCTGGGCGTGGACGGCTTCTAGAGTGCACCGACTCTCCGCGATCACTGCGTCCTGAAGTCCTCCAGCCGTTCTCCCTCGGCCTGGGACGGCTCGGTCCTGGGGACGTCCGGGTGTTGCTGCACGGCCGTGCGCTCCGCCGGTTCGTCGCGTTCGCCCTCGGCCTGGGAAGGGGTGTGCGAGTACAGCCAGCGGTCGTATTCCGAGGCTCCGGTCTTCATGGCTGACCTCCGTTGGTCGCTCATCTCCATGCTCCGCCCGGCCCGTCGCACCGACCGGCCCTGCTCATCCGGTGAGTCCGAGCGCGGCACAGGCGGAGCGGAGCCTGGGCGTGCAGATCTGTTGGGTGGTGTAGAGGCCCCCGTCGACGAGGGTCTGTTTGACGTTGTCGGCCGTCACCGCTTTCGGAGTGAGCAGGATCGACGGGATGTCCTGGTGCGTGGGGCTGTCGGTGGTCGTCGTCGAGACCTCGTCGGCCCCCTCCCCGTTACCGAGGGCGACGGCCATCGCGGCGGCCGCGGCGGCCTCCTTCTCGAACGGCTTGTACACCGTCATGTACTGCTCGCCCGCGACGATGCGCCGCACGGCCTCGAGGTCGGCGTCCTGCCCGGTGATCGGGGGAGGCTTACGGACACCGGCCTTCTTGAAGGCGGAGACGACACCCGCGGCGATGGCGTCGTTGGCCGCGAGGACACCGTCGATGCGGTTCGCCCCCAGGGCGGAGATGGCGGCGGTCATGTTGGCGTGGGCGTTCTCCGGGCTCCAGCCCACCGTGTCGTACGACCTGGCGATCTCGGCCTTGCCCGCGATGACGGACATCGCGCCCTTGCGGAACCAGGCCGCGTTGGCGCTGCTCGGATCGCCGTTCATCATCACGACGGTTCTTCCGTTGCCCCTCTCCCGCATGGCCTTGAGGATCGCCTCGCCCTGCAGCTTGCCGACCTGATCGCCGTCGAAGCTGACGAAGCCGGAGATCGGGCCCTCGGCGAGCCGGTCGTACGCGACGACCGGGACACCCGCCCGGCGCGCCTCCTGGATCGAGGAGCGCAGCGCCTTGCTGTCGGCGGGATCGAGGATCATTACCTCGACCCCCTTGGTGATCATGGAGTTCATCTGTTCCCGCTGCCGCGCCGCGTCGTTCTCGGCGTTGGCGTACACCATGGTGCAGTCGGCGCACAGCTGTCTGAGGTGCTGCTGGATCAGCGGCTTGTCGGACTGCTCCCAGCGGGGTGTGACCCGGTTCGGGAGGAGCAGGCCGACCGTGAAGCTGTCCCCGCCGGCCGCCTCGTCATCTCCGCCGCAGGCGGCCAGCGGCACCGCCAGCAGTCCCGCGACGAGCGCCGCGACGAGGTGCTGCGTACGGGTCCTCATGGGAGCTCGCCTCGTTCCGTCGAGAGGCTCGAGTCGGTGGGAGCGGGCCCGCGCCGTGGCACGGTGATCTCGCTCCACACCTGCTTCCCGCCGGCCACCGGCACCGAGCCGAAGGAGTCCGACACCGCTTCGACGAGGAGCAGGCCCCGGCCGCCGGTCGCCTCCCAGTCCACGATCACCGGCTTGGCGGGCGCCCGCGGCGAGGCATCGCTCACGCTGACCCGTACCCGGTCGCCGCGCAGCACCAGATCGAGGGTGACCGATCCCTGGGTGTGCACCAGGGCGTTGGTGACCAGTTCGGACACGACGAGCAGCACCGCGTCGGCGGCTTCCTGGACGTGCCACTTGCGCAGGGTGCGCGCGGTGAAGCGGCGGGCGTGCATGACCGCGTCGGGCAGCCGCCACACCACCCAGCTGGACCGGATCGGCCGGGTCCGCATGCCGTCGTAGCGCAGCAGCAACAGCGCCACGTCGTCCTCACGCCGACCGATGTCACCGAGCAGCGCGTCGGCCATCCGTGCCGGGTCCGCCGGGTCGGCCGCGGCGAGGGCGCTGCGCGTCCGCTCCATGCCGACGTCCAGGGGCAGATCGGCCGCCTCGACCAGGCCGTCGGTGACCAGCGCGAGCACCGAGCCCGGGGTCAGTGCGACCGCGGTCATGGGGAAGTCCGCCTCGGCGAGGATCCCCAGCGGCGGCCCGCCCTCGACCTGCACCTCCTCGCTGCGACCGTCGGGGTGGCGCAGCAGCGGTGACAGGTGCCCGGCCCGCACGAACAGGGTGTTGCCCTCATCCATGTCCAGTTCGACATAGCAGCAGGTGGCGAACAGGTCGGTCTCCATGCCGACCAGGAGGCGGTTGGCATGGGAGACGACCACGTCGGGCGGGTGGCCCTCCACGGCGTACGCCCTGACCGCCGTACGCATCTGGCCCATGATCGTCGCGGCGGCGGCGCTGTGCCCCTGCACATCGCCGATGACCAGTGCCACCCGGTCCTGGGACAGGGCGATGACGTCGTACCAGTCACCGCCCACCTGGAGCCCGCGCCTGGCGGGCAGGTAGCGGGCGACGGCCGTTCCGCCGGGCAGTTCGGGCAGCCGCCGGGGCAGCAGGCTGCGCTGCAACATGGTCGCGAGTTCCTGCTCGGCGTCGTAGGCGTGGGCCCGTTTGAGGGCCTGCCCGATCAACGCCGCGGTGGCGGTCAGCAGGGACCGCTCCTCGGGGATGAACTCGTGCGGCTGGTCCCAGCCGACCAGGCACACCCCGGTGACCCGGCCCTTCGCCGGGAGCGGCAGGACGGCCAGGCCGCCGGCGCCGATGCCCGCGAGTCCGGGTTCGAGGGCCGTGCCCGCGGGCCACAGGTCCATCCGGCCGTCCTGCAGGGCCATCTGCAGGGTGGGCAGGGCGCTGACCGGCGCGTCGGGCCACTCGGAACGCCACTGGGCCCGCCACAGGTCTGGCCAGGCGTCGGGCTGCGGCGGATCGAGCAGCGACACGACGAGCCGGTCCTCGCGCACATCGGCGAGCGCCACCCGGTCGGCGCCGAGGGGCTCACGCAGCGCGGTGACCGCGACCCGGCCGACGTCGCGGACCGTCGCGGCGTCGTCGAGTGCGGCGGTCAGCCACTGGATCCGGGAGACGTCGTCGGCGCTGCGGCTCTTGACCGAGGTGGCCGTCACCACGCCCAGCACCTGCTCCGGGCGGTCGTCGGTGTGCGGTACGACCCGGCAGATCAGGCTCAGCCAGCGCATCTCGCCGGTGGGGCAGCGGACCCGGAACTCCAGTTCCCGCCGGCCGGGCGTCTGGGCGGACGGCTCCAGGACCGACATCAGCGCGGGCATGTCCTCGGGGAGGGCGTGTGCGAGGAGGGTGTCCGCCTTGCCGCCGAAGTCGTCCGCGGTCGTGCCGACCAGTTCGAGCAGGGTCCCGTCCGCCTCGATCAGCCCGGTGTCCGGCTCCAGCACGAAGGAGCCGACGCGCAGGCTCCGCAGGGCACGGCTCGGCAGGCCCGAGGCCTCGGGCCTGCCGGACTCGGCCTGCAGGAGACCCGCGAGCGCGTCGGCGTACCGCTCCAGGAAGCGCTGTTGCCCGGCGTCGAAGCCGTCCGCGGAGGCCCCCACGACCACCAGGCAGCCCAGCCGGATGCCTTCCCTCTCCAGCGGCAGCGCACCGAGCGACGCCGTCCTCGCTCGCGGCGGAGTGGGGGCGCCCACCGGGTAGGAGGCGAGAGCCGCGGCGTTCAGCCACAGCGGACGGTCGGTGCGGAAGGCGTATGCGGCGGCCGATCCGCCGGACAGGGCGAGCCGCTCCGGCAGCCGGTACTCGGGAGTGCCGCCACCGGCTGACTCCAGCAGCTGAAGTTCGCCGTGGCCGGCATTGGGCACGTAGACGGCCGCCAGCGCCGCTCCGGCGAACGTCAGGGCCCGGTCGCTCGTGGCGGCCTGCTGCCCCGTCGGCGGTGAACCGGTGTCTGCGGTGCCGACCTCGGATGCCCCCGGGGCCGAAACTCCGGTCCGGGCACGGCCGTCATGAGGCATGTCCGCAACCAACCTCCCGTCCGTGCCGGAGGTGCCGGAGGAGATCGGGGCACCTCCCGCCGCCCCGGTCGCTCCCCCACCAGAATCGCATACATGGATGAGCCGGACATATCTGCCTTATTTACCCCCTGTCATCCTCATTGCTGCCGTCCTCTTCACGCTCTCGCTGCGTTCGCAGATCACCTCGGCCGGTGTCAGACTGACGATTGAGAAGGCCAGGTGTCGCCATGCTCGACGAGGATGCCGCCGGTGCAGGACCGGCCGGGTTGAGCCACCGCCGCGCCGGGGTGGGCGAAGGCGCGCCGCACTGGCCCCACGCCTTGGCCCCCGTGGACCCGCACCCCCGACCCGGCGGTGCACGCGCACCGCTCCCTCCACACCCGCCACGCAGGCCGAACCCCGGACACCCGTTGACGGCCTGTCACGGGCGCCGCCTCGCCACGCAAGGTGAAGCACAAGGGAGATCTCTCGCATGAAGGCCCGCATACGGGACGCGGTGGTCGCCATGACCGCCGTGTCCACGGCCGTCGCCCTCGCGGCCTGCGGGGCGGACGGCGGGAGCGACGCCACCGAGAGCAGCGAGCCGGTGATCGGTGTGCTCCTGCCGGACGCCACCACGGCCCGTTGGGAGACCCAGGACAAACCCCTGCTGACCAAGGAGATCAAGAAGCGCTGCGCCGAGTGCGAGGTCGACATGACCAACGCAAAGGGCGATGTGGCCCGGCAGCAGGAGCAGATGAACTCGATGATCACCAAGGGAGTCGATGCCATCCTTCTCGTGCCGCTGGACTCCAGGTCGCTCGCCGCCTCGGTCCGGAAGGCGGATGAGGCAGGTATCCCCGTCATCGCGTACGACCGTCTCCCCGAGGGCCCGATCTCGGGTCACGTCTCCTTCGACGGCGAGGAGGTCGGCAGGCTCCAGGGCAGAGCCCTGCTGACGGCCATGGGCGACGAGGTCCCCGGCGCCCAGATCGTCATGATGAACGGCGATCCCATCGACCCCAACGCGGTGTTGTTCAGGAAGGGCGCGTTGGACGTGCTCATGGGGAAGGTGAGGATCGGCAAGTCGTACGACACCCTCCAGTGGCGGCCCGAGACCGCCAACCTGAACATGTCCGGCGCCATCTCCGCCCTCGGCGTCGGCAACATCCAGGGGGTGTACGCCGCCAACGACGGCCTCGCCTCCGGCAGCATCTCCGCCCTCAAGGCGAACAAGGTGGAACCGCTGCCCCCGGTCACCGGGCAGGACGCCGAACTCGGAGCCGTGCGGCGCATCGTCGGCGGCGATCAGTACATGACCGTCTACAAGCCCTTCGAGCCCGAGGCCGCCGCCGGCGCCGCCATGGCCGTGGCCGCGGCACGCGGGGAGAACCTCGACCGGGTGGCCAAGGACGAGGTGACGACGCGCGGTGGGGGGACGGTCCCCGCGGTCATGCTCACCCCCATATCCGTCACCGCCGACAACATCAAGGACACCTTGGTGAAGGACGGGGTGTACTCGGTCCAGCAGATCTGCACCCCGCAGCTCGGCGCCGCATGCGAGGCGGTCGGGCTGACCTGACCACCGGTTCGCCCTCGGCCGCACCCACGGGAAGGAGATCGTCTCCGTGTCTGCTCCCCCACTGCTGGCGTTGCACGGTGTGTGCAAGCGCTACGGCGCCGTCGAGGTCCTCGAGGACATCGACCTGGAGATCCACGCCGGCCAGGTCGTCGCCCTCCTCGGCGACAACGGGGCCGGCAAGTCCACTCTGATCAAGGTGATCTCCGGAGTCACCCCCGCGGACAGGGGCGTCATCGAGTGGGAGGGCCGTACGGTCCACATCAGGCGCCCCAAGGACGCCCGGGACCTCGGCATCGCCACCGTCTTCCAGGACCTCGCGCTGTGCGGGAACCTCGACGTCGTCGGCAACCTGTTCCTCGGGCGGGAGATCCGCAGGTTCGGGTTCCTTGACGAGATGGAGATGGAGCGCCGCACCTTCCAGCTGCTGGAGCGGCTGACCAGGGGCGTCCCCGAGCTGCGTGCCCCCGTCGTGTCCCTGTCCAGCGGTCAGCGGCAGACGGTCGCCATCGCCCGCTCGCTCCTGGGCGATCCACGGCTTCTCCTGCTGGACGAACCGACCGCGGCCCTGGGACTCCAGCAGACCACCGAGGTCATGGACCTCGTCGACCAGCTGCGCGACCGCGGCCTCGGTGTCCTTCTCATCAGCCACAACATGGGCGACGTCAAGGCGCTGGCGGACCGGGCGGCGGTCCTGCGGCTCGGCCGCAACAACGGCTTCTTCGACGTGAACACGGCGTCCCAGGAGCAGATCATCTCCTCCATCACCGGGGCGACGGAGAACGCGCCCCACCGGCAGGCCCACCAGGAGGCGGGATGGTGAAAGGGACGCGCGACATGGCGGACAGCCCTCAGGCCGAACCCGCCGCACCCGCCACCGAGGCCCGTCAGGCCCACCGCGGGCAGACCGCCGCCCGTGCCATCGAGAACTGGATGGCCTTCTCGCGGCGCAAGCTGAGGGCCGGAGAGCTGGGCTCGGTACCGGTCGTCGTCGTGCTCGCCGTCGTGTGGATCACCTTCCAGGCCCTCAACGCGAACTTCCTCTCCCCCCGGAACCTGTCCAATCTCAGCGTGGACATCGTGGGCACGGGCCTCATCGCGGTCGGCATCGTCTTCGTGCTGCTGCTCGGGGAGCTCGACCTGTCCGTCGGCTCGATCAGCGGGCTCGCGGCGGCCATCTTCGCCGTGCTGAACGTGAACAACGGCATGCCCGAATGGCTCGCCCTCGTCATCGCGGTCCTCGCCGGGATGGCCGCGGGAACCGTGCAGGGCTACTCCTTCGCCAGAACCCGGGTACCGGCGTTCGTCGTCACGCTCGCGGGGCTGCTCACCTGGAACGGCCTCATGCTCTACATCCTGGGCACCAGCGGCACGATCAACCTCGACGAGAACGGGCTGGTCGCCAAGCTGACCAGCTACTACTTCACCGATGACGCCGTCGCCTACGGCATCGCGGCGGTCGCCGTGGGCCTCGTCTTCCTCGTGTCCTACCAGGACAGACGACGCCGCGTGGCCGCCCGGATGCCGCACCGCTCGCTGCAGGTCATCGCGGTACGTGCCGGAGGCCTCGCGGTGATCGCGTTCGCCGCCGCGTATCTGCTCAACCGCTTCCAGGGTCTGCCGCTCGCCCTGCTGATCTTCCTGGTGGTGGTGGCCGGCCTCGACATCGTCCTGCGCCGCACCCACTACGGACGGCAGGTCTACGCCCTCGGTGGCGGGGTCGAGGCGGCCCGTCGCGCCAGCCTCCGCGTGACGCGGGTGCAGACGGCGGTGCTCGCGGTCTCGGGCACCATGGCCGCGATCGGCGGCCTGTTCCTGGCCTCGCGCATCACCTCGGTGAGCCAGAGTTCGGGCTCGGGAGTGCTGCTGCTCAACGCCATCGCGGCGGCCGTCATCGGCGGCACCAGCCTGTTCGGCGGCCGTGGCTCCACCTGGTCCGCGGTGCTCGGCATGCTCGTCATCCAGTCGATCGCCTCGGGCATGGCGATCACGGACACCCCCGCCGCCGTCCAGTTCATGATCACGGGTGGGGTGCTCTTCGCCGCCGTGGTCATCGACGCACTCTCGCGACGGTCGCAAGAGGCGCATGGGCGCGCCTGACCCCGCCCAGGGGTCCGCGCTGTCGCGGAGGGAACCGCCCTGCGCAAAGGCGCCAATGTCCCGTCCACGGGATGCTGGACGGGGGCGAGCGACGAGGACGCCGGGAGGTGAGGGCGATGTGGGCCGTCAACCCGATGGACGGCGACTCCGTGCTGGCGACCTTCGGCGCCCTCGGGGTCCTCGCGGTGATCTTCGCGGAGTCGGGTCTGCTGGTGGTCGGCTTCTTCCTGCCCGGCGACACACTGCTGATCCCGGCGGGCGTGCTGTGCGCGGCGACCGCCGACCAGCCGGCGGGCCTGGTGCTGTGGCAGGTGCTGCTGTGCGCGGCGGTCGGCGCCGTGGCCGGGGGCCAGGTCGGCTATCTGCTCGGGCGGCACGGCGGGCGGGCGTTCCTGGCGCGCACGTCGAAACGGCGCGTGCGGGAGACGGCGGAGCGGGCGGAGAAACTCCTGGCCCGGTATGGCTACGGAAAGGCCCTGGTGATCGGCCGTTTCATCCCGATGGTGCGGACCGTCCTGCACCCGGCGGCCGGTGCGCTCGGTGTACCCGTGCGGACCTTCACCGTCTGGCAGATCGTCGGCGGCCTGCTCTGGTCGCAGAGTCTCGTCCTCGCCGGATACCTCCTAGGGGCCTCCGTCCCCGACATCGACGACTACCTGCTGCCGATGGTCGCCTTCGTCGTCGTGATCTCCCTGCTGCCCCTGGTGCCCCTGCTGACCGAGGCCCGCCGGACGCGGCGCGATCGCTGACCGGCCACCGCTCGACCGAAGCTCAGCCCCAACACGCCCCCGTTACCCGCCCTCTGCCCCCGCGCGAATCCTTCGTTCGACCAGTCGGACATTGTTCGAAAACTCTTGACGCTGCACCACGCGCCGATTGACACTCTCGCAACACGACGTCACACAGCCGAAACGGCAGGGTGCCCATGGCCGCGGCCCCGCCATGCCTCAGCAGGGAATCCACATGCCGTACATCGCACGCGTCCGTGTCCGCGCGAGACGTCTGGCGGGCCAACTCGCCGGGCTGACCGCGGCGTCACTGTTGCTGGGTCTCGCCGCACCCACCCTTCCCGCGCAGGCGGCCGAGACGGCCGAGGCGACGGAGATCACCGACGGTCTCGCCCTCTGGTACAAGCTCGACGCCACCTCCGGCAGCACGGTGACCGACGCCTCCGGCAACGGCCGCACCGGCACGGTCAGCGGCGCCGCCGACTGGTCGGGCACCGGTCAGGGTCTCGCCTTCAACGGCTCGGACACCTACCTCAAGGTGCCGAACGACGTCATGAAGGGCATGGCCGCGATCACCGTCTCGCTGGACGTGCAGATCGACTCCGCGCAGAGCACGCCGTACTTCCTCTACGGCTTCGGCAACTCGAGCGGCGGCAGCGGGAACGGCTACCTGTTCACCACCGGCAACTCCTTGCGGACGTCCGTCGCGACCGGCAACTGGTCGACGGAGCAGACCACCCGGCCCGCCGACTCGCACAATCTGACCCGCTCGGTGTGGAAGCACGTCACCTACACCCAGACCGGTGGCACCGGCGTGCTGTACGAGGACGGCGTCGAGGTCGGCCGCAACACCTCGGTCACCCTCACCCCGGGCGCCATCGGCTCCGGCACCACCACCGCCAACTACATCGGCAAGTCGGTCTACTCCGACGACAAGCTCTTCAAGGGCCGGATCCGCGACTTCCGCGTCTACGACCGCGCCCTCGCCGGCTCCGAGGTCGAGCAACTCGCCCTCCCCGTCGCCACGCAGGGCGTCGCCGACGACAAGGCCGCGCTGAGCCTCGGTGACACCGACGCCGTCACGGCCGACCTCGATCTGCCGAGGACCGGCACGGCCGGCGGCTCCGCGATCAGCTGGGCCAGCGACAATCCCGGCGTCGTGTCCGGCTCCGGCGCGGTGACCCGCCCCGCCGCCGGTGAGCCGGCCGCCCGCGCCACGCTGACCGCGACCCTGAAGAAGGGCACCGTGACCGACACCAGGACCTTCGACGTCACGGTGCTCCCCGCCTTCGACGACCGGACCTCCGCCGAGCAGGCCGCCGAGGCCCTCACCGTCCGCAACCTCGACGACGTACGCGGCAACCTCACCCTCCCGGCGACCGGTTCCTACGGCACCGACGTCACCTGGTCCTCCGCGAAGCCGGACGTCGTCTCCGCCGACGGCCTGGTCCACCGCCCCGCACACGGCTCCGGCGACACCACCGTCGCGCTCACCGCCACCGTCACCAAGGGCGGGGCGAAGGCGACCCGCACGTTCACCGCGACCGTGCCCGAGCTGCCGAAGCAGGAAGCCCTCAAGGGCTACATGTTCAGCTACTTCACCGGCGAGGGCACAGCCGACGGCGAGCAGCTCTACACCGCCCTCAGCAAGGGCAACGACCCCTTGCACTGGCGGGAGTTGAACGACGGCAAGCCCGTCCTGACGTCCACGCTCGGCGAGAAGGGCCTGCGCGACCCGTTCATCATCCGCTCCCCCGAGGGCGACAAGTTCTACCAGATCGCCACCGACCTCAGGATCTACGGCAACGGCGACTGGGACGCCGCCCAGCGCACCGGCAGCAGGTCCATCATGGTGTGGGAGTCCACCGACCTCGTCCACTGGACGAACCAGCGCCTCGTCAAGGTCTCACCGGACAGCGCGGGCAACACCTGGGCGCCGGAGGCGTTCTACGACGCGCAACGCGGTGAGTACGTCGTCTTCTGGGCGTCGAAGCTGTACGACAACGAATCGCACTCCGGCGACACCTACAACCGCATGATGTACGCGACCACCCGCGACTTCTACTCCTTCAGCGAGCCCAGGGTCTGGATCGACCGCGGCTACTCCGTCATCGACTCCACGGTGATCCGGCACGACGGGACGTACTTCCGTCTCTCCAAGGACGAGCGGAACAACTCCTCCTCGACCCCCAACAGCAAGTTCATCTTCGAGGAGAAGAGCGACTCGCTCCTGAACCCGTCCTGGGACGCCGTCGCCGAGGGCATCGGCAAGGGTGCGATGAACGCGGCCGAGGGGCCACTGGTGTTCAAGTCGAACACCGAGGACAAGTGGTACGCCTTCCTCGACGAGTTCGGCGGTCGCGGCTACATCCCCTTCGAGACGACCGACCTCGCCTCCGGCACCTGGACCCCGGCCACCGGCTACGACCTCCCGGCCAAGCCCCGCCACGGCACGGTGCTCCCGGTCACCCAGGGCGAGTACGACCGTCTGCTGCGCGCCTACCAGCCGGACCAGCTCGTCGAGAGCGTCGAAGCCGTGAAGGTGAGCACCAGAACCGGGCGAGCGCCTGTCCTGCCCGCCACCGTCATCGCCGGCCACGCCGACGGTGTCGAGCGTCCCGTCTCCGTCAGCTGGGAGGACGTCCCGGAGTCGAAGTACGCGCAGGCCGGCACCTTCAAGGTGACGGGCAGCCTGCCGGACGGCGCCGCACTCCCGGTCCGCGCCGAGGTCACGGTGTCCGAGGAGGGCCCGGACGCCCCGGCCGACCTGCTCCTGCGCTACGACTTCGACGAGACCGGCGGCAACATCGCCCGTGACTCCAGTGGCCGCGGCCACCACGGCACCTACGTCCGTACGCCCGACTTCGGCACAGGCGTGCACGGCGGCTCGTTCAAGATGTCCGGCGGGTCGAGCAGTTCGACCACGTCGCCGTACGTCCGCATCCCCAACGGTGTGCTGAAGGGCGCCGACAGCGTCACCGTCTCGACGTACGCCAAGTGGAAGGGCGGCGACAACTTCCAGTGGCTGTTCGGCCTCGGGCCCGACAGCGACAGGTACCTCTTCGCCACGCCCTCCAACGGCGGCTCCAGCCTCTACTCGGCGATCACCAAGGCGAGTTGGTCGGCGGAGTCGAAGCTGACGGCGGTCTCGCAGCTCACGCCGGGCGAGTGGCGGCACGTCACCGTCACCCTCGACGGCCCGACCGGCACGCTGGTCCTGTACGTGGACGGCATCGAGGCGGCCCGCACGACGACCACCGTCAAGCCGTCCGAGCTGTACGACGCGAACAAGGACCACGGCGGCTACATCGGCAGGTCCCTGTACGCGGCCGACCCGTACTTCGGCGGCGAGGTCGACGACTTCCGCGTCTACGACCGGGCCCTCACCGCCACGCAGGTCATGGAGCTCAGCGGCAACACCGCTGGCATCGCGAAGGTGACGGCCCCGGCGCTGAAGGTCGACGCGCTCGTCGACAACTCCGGCAGCAGGATCACGCTGCCGATGAAGGAGGGCACCGATCTCACCGCCCTCGCCCCGGAGTTCACCCTGGCCAACGGAGCGGCGATCAGCCCCGCCTCCGGCAGCGTCCAGGACTTCAGCAAGCCGGTGACGTACGAGGTGACAGGCTCCGACGGCAAGAAGCGCACCTGGTCGGTGTCGGCGCTCGTCATGAGAAGCCCGGTGCTGCCCGGTCTCAACGCCGACCCGAACATCGTCCGCTTCGGCGACACCTTCTACCTGTACCCGACGACCGACGGCTTCGAGGGCTGGAGCGGTACGCAGTTCAAGGCGTACTCCTCCACCGACCTGGTCCACTGGAAGGACCACGGCGTCATCCTCGACCTCGGCCCGGACGTCTCCTGGGCGGACAGCAGGGCCTGGGCGCCGACGATCGCCGAGAAGAACGGGAAGTACTACTTCTACTACTGCGCCGACGCCAACATCGGTGTCGCGGTGTCCGACTCGCCGACGGGACCGTTCAAGGACACGCTGGGCCGGCCGCTGCTCAAGGCGGGCGACCACAGGGGCCAGATGATCGACCCGGCCGTGTTCACGGACGACGACGGCCGGTCGTATCTCTACTGGGGCAACGGCCGCGCGTACGTCGCGCCGCTCAACGACGACATGACTTCCATCGACACCTCGAAGGTCACGGACATCACGCCGAGCGGCTACAACGAGGGCGCCTTCGTCATCAAGCGCGACGGCACCTACCACTTCATGTGGTCGGAGAACGACACCCGCGACGAGAACTACCGCGTCGCCTACGCCACCGGCCCCTCGCCCACCGGCCCGTGGACCAAGCACGGCGTGATCCTGGAGAAGGACCTCTCCCTCGGCATCAAGGGCCCCGGCCACCACTCGGTCGTACACGTCCCGAACACCGACGACTGGTACATCGCCTATCACCGCTTCGCGATCCCCGGCGGTGACGGTACGCACCGCGAAACGACCCTCGACAAGCTGGAGTTCGACGCCGACGGCCTGATCGAGAAGGTCGTGCCCACCCTGACCGGCATCGACCCGGTGACCGTCGTCCACGCCGGTCCGGACAGCAGCGGCAAGGAGGGCGACGCCATCGCGCTGCACGGCTCGGTCTCCGGCGCGGCCGCCCCGAAGTGGGCGGTGGCTGCGGGAGCCCCATGCACGGTCGCCGACGCCACCGCCGCCCGGACCACGCTCACCTGCTCGGACGACGGCACCTACAAGGTGACCCTGACAGGCGGCCGCGGCAGCGACACCGCCACCGTGACCGTGGCCAACGCGGCCCCGGCGATCACCTCGACGACCGGTCCCTCCTCCGCCGTGCAGACCGGCAAGCGGACCGTCGTGACCGCCGCCTTCGACGACCCGGGCGCCCGGGACACCCACACCTGCACCGTCGACTGGAAGGACGGCACCCGCCCGACGACCGGCACGGTCGCCGGCACCACCTGCCGGGCCCGGCACACCTACGCCGAGGCCGGCATCCACCGCCCGGTGATCACGGTCATCGACGACGACGGCGGGACGGACAGCACCACCCTGCCCGAGCTGATCGCCTACGACCGCACCGCGGGCCCCGCCCTCGGCACCGGCGTGATCGCCTCCCCGACCGGCGCCTACCCGGCCGAGCCGACCCTGACCGGCAAGGCGGCCTTCTCCTTCGCCGCCGCCTACGCCCACCCGAAGGGCACCACGGCCCCCACCGGCAAGGCCGGCTTCGACTTCGGCCCGGCGAAGCTGAAGTTCCGCTCCACCGCCTCCGACTGGCTCGTGATCACCGGCGGCCAGGCGGTCTACCAGGGCTCCGGCACCGTCAACGGCGACAGCGGCTACGCCTTCCGCATCACCGCCACCGACGGCCCGGACACCTTCCGCATCCGGATCTGGAAGAAGTCCACCGGCGACGTCCGCTACGACAACACCACCGCCACGAAGCCCCCGGGCTTCATCACCGTGGGCACCGGTCGCCGCTAGCCCATGCCGGCACCATGACTGCCTGTGCGCCCTGAGCCGATGCCGAGATTTCGGCCTGGCTCAGGGCGCACCCCTGCAGTGAGCTCTCAGCAGAGGCAGGGATCGGTGCCCCAGCCCAGACCGCCGATGTCGCTGTCCCTCAAGGCCCCGGCGTAGGCCTGCACCTCGTCGACGTCGCCGTGCAGGTACTCGCCCCAGCCGTCACCGGCCTTGGCCCGGCCGATCTGCAGTGCGCCGGAGCTGGGCAGGCCATTGGGGAGGGTGGCAGTGGCGTCGGCGTTGGTGTAGCCGTCGAGGTAGAGCTTGATCCGGTCGGTGGCGTCGTCGTAGACGACGGCCAGCCGGTGCCCCTGGCCCTCGCCGCCGTCCGCGGACTCGATCTGCGAGACCACGACCTCGGGCGCGCCGGCCTCGTCCTTCACCGGCATCAGCAGCTGCCAGGCATGGACCGCCGGGTCGTAGCGCACCTTGAAGGCGTCCGTGTGCTCACCGGCCTGCGACAGCACGGTCATCGGCGCGGCAGGTTCGGCGTCGGCGAGGCGGACGACCACTCCGACGGTGAAGCTGTCCGAGGTGTCCACGACGGCACTCCCGGTGGTCGCGTGACCGGTCGCCCCGTCCAGCTGGAGGTGGCCGTCACCGACGAGCGGGTAGGGCACGAAGGGGCAGTCCGGGTCGAGGTCGGGGATGCAGGAGCCGTCCGGGCCGCGGTGGATCGAGGCTCCCGGGCCGAGCGTCAGCGGCGCCTTGCCGTTCTGCTCGGGACTCGCGCCGTCCGTGGCGGTCTCCAGCGACCAGTGGCCGAGCAACGTCGGCTTGCGGTAGGCCAGTTCGGTGACCTCGGTGGGAACGACCACCCGGTCGTAGGCGCGGACGTCGCCGACGGCGCCGTGCCAGCGGTTCCCGTAGCCGCCGCCCTTGCGGGAGCGGCCGATCTGGAAGGCACCCGCCGTCCGGTCCGGTGTCGCCTCGGCGGGCGTGCCGACCTCGTTGCCGTTGACGTAGAGCCGCGCCTTGCCGGTCTCCTTGTCGTACAGGCCCAGCAGGTGGGCCCACTCGCCGGTCTCCGGGGCGCCGCCGGTGATCCGGGTGCCGCCGATGGTGAAGGACCACTGCGGGCCCTCGTGCCGGGTGCGCAGCCCCAGGGTGAAGGCCGCGTGCGCCCCCGCGTCCTGGCCGGCCACGGTCATGTTCCGGTCCGTCCGCGCGGGGCGCGCCCAGGCGCTGACGGCGAAGGTCTTAGCGGTGTCGACCGCCGGGGCGTCCGGGGTGAGGAAGGCGTGCCTGCCGCCGTCGAGGCTCGCCACGGAAGCAAGCGAGGTTCCGCGCGGCGCGGTCGTGCCGAAGGTCACCCCGGAGCCGGCGTCGGCGGCCGGGCCGGCCTCGGCAGCGGCCGTGGTGGAGCCCGCCGGGTCCGTCAGGTTCCAGTGGGCGACCGGGGCGCGGCCCGCCTTGATCCGGATCCAGTACGTGGTCGTCGTACTGCTGCGCCCGGCACGGTCGATCGCGCGGACGCTGAGGTAGTCCGTGCCGGACCTCATCGGGAGGTGCCGGATGGTGACGGGGCCGCCGAGCGCGTCGGGGCAGGCGGTCAGTTGCGGGCCGCCGATGAAGCTGTAGACGTACTGCGTGACATCGTCCGACGGCGAGTCGATGGTGAAGCTGCCGTAGACGCCGACGCCGTCCTGGATCTGCTCCTCCGGATAGTCGGTGGACGTGACGACGGCCTTCTCCGGGCTGGTGTCGTCGTACACGAACTGGCAGACCGAGCCGGCGCCTTCGGAACTCCACGCGGAGATAGCGGTGCCGTCGTCGGCGCGCACGTGCCAGGAGACGACCGTGTTCGCCGGAATGTCGTCCGGCAGCCGCCAACGCTGGGGTGAGTCGGACAGCGTCTCCGACGTGGTGTGGGTGCGGCGCTGTTCCACGCCCTCGGCGTCGGTCCACCACGCCTCGAACTCGCCCTTGACCATGTTGGCCTCGGCCGGGTGGTTGTCCTCCTCCGGGTCGTACAGCACCGCCTCCAGCGTCGGCGGCGCCCCGACGTACGCCTTCTGCTCCCCCGCGGCGCACGCCTTCGTACCGGTCTGCAGATCCTGGACCAGCGGCTGACGCGGCGGCAGGTTCTCGGCGGCGTGGGCGACTCCGGGCGCGGTCAGGACGACCGCGGTGACGAGGCCCCCCACCGCGATGCGGCCGGGTCTGTGCCGACTCCCGCTGCTTCTGGCACTGTTCAAGTCTTTTCCTCCCCTGGTGAGCCCGTTGATCACACGGGCCGCAGGAGGCTAACAGCGCCCACTGACATGGACAGAACCATTATTGGTGCAACCCTCTCGCAACGTTCCCCGTGCTCCCCTTGCTCCCATGGATGAGGAGACCCCGCCGTACGACGAGACCCCCCGCGTCGAACTCACTCCCGCGGCCGCCGACCTGCTGCGCCGGCTCCGGGCGACGCACGGCCCGCTGATGTTCCACCAGTCCGGCGGCTGCTGCGACGGCAGCGCGCCGATGTGCTACCCGGAGGGCGAGTTCCGTACCGGCGGCTCGGACGTGCTGCTCGCGGAGCTGCATGTCGAGGGGGTCGAGGAGCCGGTGACCTTCTGGATGGCGCGCAGTCAGTACGAGGCGTGGAGCCACACCCGGCTGATCGTCGATGTCGTGGAGGGCAGGGGCAGCGGTTTCTCCCTGGAGGCACCCGAGGGGGTACGTTTCCTCACCCGTTCTCGCGTCGTCGGCGCCTAGAAACCCCGCAGCCCATCGCCGTCTGGTGCACTTCCCCTGAGTCCTGCCACATTTGACGAGACATCAGGGGGCACTGTGACGCGTCGTCAGAAACGGTTCGGAACCGCCGGAGCGGCCCTCACGCTGCTCACGGCACTCAGCGCGCTGGCCGGTACGGCCCTGGTGGGGGCGGCACCGGCCGGCGCCGCGCAGGGCACTCCGGTCGCGCCGGGTGTCTCGTACGACGAGTTCGACATCGCGGCGGCGAAGGGCACGGCGCACGCCCATGTCCTCACCGTCGACCTGCGCAACCCGCGCGTGCGCCTCGATCTGCTGCATCCGGGGGCGGTGGCGGCCCGGGCGACCATCTCCGAGCAGGCCACCGCGCAGGGCGCCGTCGCGGGCGTGAACGGCGACTTCTTCAACATCAGCGAGGCCCAGCACCCCGGCGTCCAGGCGACCGGCGCGAGTGTGGGACCGGCCATCGCGCGCGGCACGGCGCTGAAGGGCGCGGTGCCGAACGGCCAGCGCTTCGGGCCCGCGCTGCCGCCCGGCACGAGCACCGAGGACGTGTTCGGCCTGGGCGTCGACCGCCGGGCCCGCCTCGACGGCCTGAGCCTCGACGGCTCCATCCGCACGCCCGAGGGCCGGCTGCCGCTGCGCGGGTTCAACCAGTACGCCCTGCCGGTGGGGTCCATCGGGGCGTTCACCGCCAAGTGGGGCAGCGTCTCCCGGGTGCGTGCCACCTGCGGGACGGACACGGACCGGGCGGCTCCGTGCAGCGCGGACACCTACGAGGTGACGGTCCGCCGGGGCCGTGTCGTGTCCACCGCCGACACGCCCGGCAGCGGGCCGATCGCGCCGGACACGACCGTGCTCGTGGGCCGCGAGGCGGGCGCGCAGCAGCTGCGGAAGTTCTTCGCGGGCGAGCGCGTGACGGTACGGCACCGGCTGGTGGCAGCCAAGTCGCGGGTTCCGTTCCGCTTCGCGCTCGGCGGCTATCCGGTCCTGGACGACGGACAGCCCCTGCCCGGCCTCGACAACCGGGCCTCGGCCGTGCGCACGGCTGTGGGCATCGCGGACAACGGCCGGCGCCTGCTGCTGCTCGCGCTGGACGGCGCTCCCGAGTACCGCACCGGTCTGACCATCGCGGAGGTGGCCTCCGTCATGCGGGATCTGGGCTCGGCCGACGCCTTCAGTCTGGACGGCGGCGGCTCGTCGACGCTGGTCGCCCGCACGCCGGGAGCGGGGACGGTCTCGGTACGGAACCACCCGTCCGACGGTGTGGAACGCCCTGTCCCCAACGGCATCGGAGTCTTCTCGGCTCGCTGACCGTTACGGTCTGAGGCCACTGACGATGTCCGCCGTGGCCGTCAGACCGCTGTTGATGGTGGGCGCCATGCTCGTGCTGGCCAGGTAGAAGCCGAGCAGCAGGCACACCAGCGCATGGGTGATCTTCAGTCCGCCGTTGCGGACGAAGATCACCGCCAGGATGAACAGCAACAACACCACCGAGATGGAAATGGCCATCGTCAACCTCCTCCGCCACGCCGCCTTGTCAAGGTTCGCGGCGTTCGGCCGCAAGTGTGGCGTAGCGGAGGGTTCGTCCGGGCGGCTGACCTGTCCTCCGAACGTGTGGTGTTCCCGCGCGGCGTTCTAGGAGGTCCGCTGCCGGGCGTCGAGGAAGGCCTCCAGGCCGGCGAGGTCGTCGGTGTTGAGGAAGTCGACGCCGGCGGCCAGCAGTTCGCCCCACAGCGCGTCCCGGGCCGGGCCGGCCACGTCCGGGGTGGCCCAGAACCGCACCTTCTGCCCGCGGGAGTGCGCCGCCCGGACGATGCCGCGCAGCTTCTGCCGCTCGGCGTCCGGGAAGACGCCGACGCCCAGCCAGGTGAAGTTGAGCGTCCAGTTGTCGCTGATGAGCGAGATGAAGGAGGCCGGCGCCGGGCTGCCGAGGTCGGCGAGGCGACCGTCGTAGAAGGCGCGGCGGACGGTCTGGGCCTCCATCGGCGTACGGGCGGCACGGTCCCCGGAGATCACCGCGGTGACCGCCCCGGGGAGGACCCGGCCGTGGGCGTACGTCGTGAACAGGTGCTTGTAGCGCTTGAGGTGCTTGTCGAGTTCGAGGTACGTCGACGCGCCCTCGGTCTTGATGTCGATGAGCAGTTGGATCGGCTTGCGGTATCCGCGGTGGACCGAGCCGTGGTTGGCCCGCACGCGGGCGGCCAGCGGGTCGAGGTAGAGGGACTCCAGTGTGCGCCCGGGGTCGAGGTCCTCGGGGTCGTGGGCGACGAGGAGCTGGTCGCCGACCAGGTAGATGTCGGCTTCGAGGCTGCCGAAGCGGTGGTCGAGGGCGTCCAGGAGGGGACGCGGGTGCTCGTAGTCGTTGTGGGCGTGGGCGCGCCACAAGGGGCGTGGGCCGTGCTTCTGTTCGCCGGCCGACGCATCGGTGGCGGGCAGGGCGATCGCGCCCGCGAGGGCGGCGCCGAGGGTGGTGAGGGCTCTGCGACGAGTGGTGAGGGCCATGTGCTCTGCCTCCCTGACAGGGGCGTTCCAGGCGTTGGGAACCGCTGCGAGTATGCGATTCCGAAGGCCCAAACAGCAGAGCTGGGCGGCGAGTTGGCCGGACTGCCGCCCTGCGTTCACTTCACCGGTGCAGCGCACACGAAAAAGCCCGCCCCAGGTCGGGCGGGCTTTTCGCGGGGTTCGCTCAGATGGACGTCAGGGAGCCTGCAGGTCGACGAGTTCGGCCAGGGCCGCACGGTGGGCGCCTGCCGTGCCGTAGGCGATGGAGTCGGCCTTGGCGCGCTTCAGGTACAGGTGGACCGGGTGCTCCCAGGTCATGCCGATTCCGGCGTGCAGTTGCAGCGCCTCCTCGGCGGCGTGCACGGCGACGGGCGCCGCGTAGGCCTGGGCGACGGCCACCGCCACGTCGACGTCGTTCCCCGTCGCGAGCGCGTCGGCGGCGCCCCGGGCGGCGGCACGGACGTTGACGACCTCCAGCCACAGCTGGGCGAGCCGGTGCTTGAGCGCCTGGAAGCCGCCGACGGGCCGGTTGAACTGCTTGCGGTCCTTCAGATAGCGGACCGTCTCGGTCAACGTCCATTCGGCGAGCCCGAACTGCTCGGAGGCGAGCAGCCCGGCTCCGGCGCGCAGGGCGCGGCCCACGGCGGGTTCGGCGGCCCCCAGCAGCCGGCCGGGCGCCCCGTCCAGGCGCACCGTGGCCACCGGGCGGGTCAGGTCCAGGGACACCTGCGGGGTGACGGTCACGGCCTCGGAGTCGACCGCGTACAGCCCACCGTCGTCCGCGGGCACGAGCAGCACGTCCGCGACGGCCGCGTCCGCGATGCCGGTCAGCTCCCCGTGCAGGGCGCCGCCCTCATGCCGTACGACCTTGTGGGCGCCGCCCGGAGCCACGTTCAGTGCCACGGCGAGCGCGCCGATCCGCCGCCCGGACGCCAGCTCGGCCAGCAGACCCGCGTCGGTCTCGCAGCCGAGCAGGGCCTCGGTGGCCACGACGGCGCTGGTCAGGAACGGCACGGGCGCGACCGCGCGCCCCAACTCCTCCAGTACGACGGCGACTTCGCGGTGGGTGGCACCCTGGCCGCCCTGCTCCTCCGGGACCAGGAGCCCGGCCAGGCCCATCCCGTCCGCGAGGGCCTTCCAGGCCGCGAGGTCGTGCGGGGCGTCCGACTCGGTGCGCGCGATGACGCCGGGCGCGTCGCAGTGATCGGCGAGCAGGTCCCGTACGGCGGCGCGCAGCGCCTCTTCCTCCTCCGAGTACAACAGGTCGCTCTGCGTCTTCATCGGGTCAGGTCCTTCCAAGCGACGTCCTTGTCGGTGCGCGGCTCGGACGGCAGGCCCAGGACGCGTTCGGCGACGATGTTCAGCAGGACCTCGCTGGTCCCGCCCTCGATGCTGTTGCCCTTGGAGCGGAGGTAGCGGTACCCGGCGTCGCGGCCGGTGAAGTCCACGAGCTCCGGGCGGCGCAAGGTCCAGTCGTCGTACAACAGGCCCTCCTCGCCGCGCAGTTCGACCTCCAGGCCGCTGATCTCCTGGTTGAGGCGGGCGAAGGCGAGCTTCATGCCGGCGCCCTCGGGGCCGGGCTGGCCCGCGACGAGCTGCTGGCGCAGCCGCTCCGCGGCGAGGCGGGAGACCTCGGACTCCACCCACAGCTTCAGCAGCCGCTGGTGCAGGTCGTGGGTGCGCAGCTCGGGCCGCTCGCGCCAGGTCCCGGCGATCGGGCCGATCATGCCGCCCTCGCGGGGCAGCCGCATGCCGCCGATCGCGACCCGCTCGTTGTTCAGTGTGGTCTGCGCGACCCGCCAGCCGTCGCCGACCTCGCCGAGGCGACGTGAGTCCGGGATGCGGACGTCGGTGAGGAAGACTTCGTTGAACTCGGCCTCACCGGTGATCTGCCGCAGCGGCCGGACCTCGACACCGGGGTCGGTCATGTCGCAGAGGAAGTAGGTGATGCCCGCGTGCTTGGGCACGTCCGGGTCGGTGCGGGCGATGAGGATGGCCCAGCGGGCGATGTGGGCGCTGGACGTCCAGACCTTCTGCCCGTTGACGACCCAGTCCTCGCCCTCGCGGACGGCACGGGTCCGGAGCGCGGCGAGGTCGGATCCGGCGCCGGGCTCGCTGAAGAGCTGGCACCAGACCTCCTCACCCGTCCACAGGGGCCGCAGATACTGCTGCTTCTGCTCCTCGGTGCCGTACTTCAGGATCGTCGGCGCGGCCATGCCCAGCCCGATCCCGATGCGCCGCGGGTCGTTGTCGGGGGCGCCCGCGGCCTCCAGCTCGGCGTCGACGACGGCTTGGAGGGAGCGGGGCGCGCCGAGTCCGCCGAGGCCCTCCGGGTAGTGCACCCACGCCAGACCCGCGTCGAAGCGGGCGCGCAGGAAGTCCAGACGGTCGGTGCCGGTGGGCGGATGGGCGTCCAGCAACTCGCCTGTGCAGCGCCGGAGTTCGGCTGCGTCGATCGTCATGCGGCGGCTCCGTTCTCCAGCGACGGCACGACGGCGATACGGCCCGTGGTGACTCCGTCGGCGACCTTCTGGACGGCGACCGCGGCCCCGCTGAGCGGCACCCGCTCACTCACCAGCGGCTTGATCGCGCCCCGTGCGGCCAGCTCGGTGAGCTGTTCGTGGCAGTGCTGGATCAGCTTCGGGTTCTTGGTGTTGTACAGGCCCCAGTGCAGACCGAGGATCGAGTAGTTCTTCACCAGGGCGTGGTTGAGCGCCGGGCTGGGGATCGTGCCGCTCGCGAAGCCGACGACCACGATCCGGCCCTCGAAGGCGACGACCTTGGCGGACTGGGCGTACGCCTCGCCTCCGACGGGGTCGTAGATGACGTCGGCGCCTCGGCCGCCGGTGGCCTCCTTCACGGCGCCGATGACGTCCTCGGCACGCCGGTCGATGACGACGTCACAGCCCAGCTCACGGGCGACGGCCGCCTTGTCCGCACCGCCCACGACACCGATGACCCTCGCCCCGGCCGCCTTGCCGAGCTGCACGGCCGCGCTGCCGACCCCTCCAGCGGCAGCGTGGACGAGCAGCGTCTCACCGGCTTCCAGGCCGGCCCGGCGGTGCAGGCCGAACCAGCCGGTCTGGTAGCCGATGTGCAGGGCGGCGGCCTCGGCGTCGTCGAGCGCCTCGGGCGCGGGCAGGACGGCGACGGCGTCCGCGACGGCGTACTCGGCGAAACCGCCGTACGGCAGCGCGGGGTTGGCCAGGACACGGCGCCCGTCCTCGGTCTCGCCGCAGATCTCCACGCCCGGCGTGAAGGGCAGCGGCGGCCGGACCTGGTAGTGGCCCCGGCACAGCAGGGCGTCCGGGAAGTTGATGTTCGCGGCACGCACCTTCAGCAGGATCTGGCCGTCACCGGGCGCGGGCGTCCCGACGTCCTCGAGCCGCATCACCTCGCTCGGCTCGCCGTTCTCGTGCACTTGCCATGCCTGCATGCGGTGCCTCCACGGGGGACTGCTTCGTCTGACCGGGGTCGCTTCGCATACTAAGCGGTCGCTTGCCGATCAGGGAACAGTCATGTGGGCACAGTCATGTGCGTCACGACTTCTTGGGCCGCGCCCGCACATGCATCCGCTCTCCCTGCGGCCCGAACAGACTGAGGAACTCCACCGGCCCCTCCCCCGTCGACCCGAACCAGTGCGGCACCCGCGTGTCGAACTCGGCGGCCTCGCCCGCCGTGAGCACCACGTCGTGCTCGCCGAGCACCAGCCGCAGTCTGCCCGACAGGACGTACAGCCACTCGTAGCCCTCGTGCGTGCGCGGCTCCGGTTCGAGCCTGCGCTGCGGTTCGAGCACCTTGAAGGCCTGGAGGCCGCCGGGCTGGCGGGTGAGCGGCCAGTGCTTGCGGCCGTACTGCTCGATCGGTTTGGTGGCGCGCACCCGCGGATCGCCGACGACGGGGTTGCCGACCAGCTCGTCCAGCGGCACCTGGTGCGCCCGCGCGATCGGCAGCAGCAGTTCCAGGCTGGGTTTGCGCAGGCCGGACTCCAGCCGGGAGAGCGTGCTCACCGAGATGCCGGTCACCTCGGACAGCGAGGCGAGGCTCACCTCGCGCTCCTTGCGCATCTGCCGCAGCCTGGGACCCACGCCCGCGAGAACTTCATCGGTACTCATGCCGGTATTGCAGTTTCGGCAAACTTGTTTGTCAATCCCGCGCCCTCCGAGGCACGGTCCGGGTGGAGGTGGTCACCATGACCGAAACGTACGAAGTGATCGTCGTCGGAGGCGGTGCGGCGGGCCTCTCGGCCGCCCTCGTCCTGGGCCGGGCCCGCCGCCGCACCCTGGTCGTCGACGCGGGCGAGCCCCGCAACGCGCCCGCCGCGCACATGCAGGGCTATCTGACCCGGGACGGCATGTCCCCCGCCGAGTTCCTGGCGGTCGGCCGCGAGGAGATCGCCCGGTACGGCGTGGAGCTCGTCCGGGACCGGGCCGTGGACGTCAGGCGCGGCGAGGACTTCACGGTCGACCTGGCGAGCGGCCGCAGCGTCCGCTCCCGGCGGCTCGTCGTCGCCACCGGCCTCAAGGACGAGCTGCCGGATGTCCCCGGCGTCGCCGAGCGGTTCGGCAAGGATGTGCTGCACTGCCCGTACTGCCACGGCTGGGAGGTCCGTGACCAGGCCTTCGGTGTGCTGGCGACCACCGCACAGAGCGTGCACCAGGCGCTGATGGTGTCGCAGTGGTCGAAGGACGTGACCTTCTTCCTGCACGAGGTCGCCGAGTCGGACCTCGCGGACGACGACCGGCGCAGGCTCGCGGCGGCGGGCGTGCAGGTGGTGCCCGGCGAGGTGGCCGGGCTGGTGATCGAGGACGACCGGCTCACGGGCGTGCGCCTGGCCGACGGCACGGTGCACACGCGCGAGGTCGTGTTCACCGCGCCGCGCGCCGTCCCGCAAACGGATCTGCTGGTGCAACTGGGCGCCGAGCTGACCGAGACCCCCTTCGGCGCGTACCCCGTGGTCGACGGGACGGGCCTGACGACCGTCCCCGGTGTCTGGGCGGTCGGCAACGCGATGGGCTTCGCCGAACAGGTCGTGAACGCGGCGGCGGGCGGCTACCGGGCAGGGGCCTTCATCAACGGGGAGCTGCTCATGGCGGACCTCGACGAGACCCTCTAGGGGCCCGGGGCCGTATCGACATGCGGCTTCACCGCGTGGGCGCGACCAGCCACAACGCACCCGCAGACGAAACGCAACCCATGCGTCGGGGTGTGAACCGGCGGAGCCCGTCGCACGATGGCTGCATGCTGCTGACCCGGCTGGCCCAGGTGTCCCAGGAGGTCGCCGCGACCTCGGCGCGGTCCCGGAAGATCGCTCTGCTCGCGGAGCTGTTCCGGGACGCCGAGGCGGACGACGTACCGATCGTCATCCCGTATCTGGCGGGACGGCTGCCGCAGGGGCGGCTCGGCATCGGCTGGAAGGTGCTGAGCCGGCCGGTCGCCCCGGCCGCCGAGCCCACGCTCACGGTGCGCGAGGTGGACGCCCGGCTGACCGGGCTCGGCAAGGTCACCGGCACCGGTTCGCAGGCCGAACGGGGCCGTCTGGTCGGCGAGTTGATGGGCACGGCCACCGAGCACGAGCAGCGCTTCCTGTTCGGGCTGATCACGGGCGAGGTGCGGCAGGGCGCGCTGGACGCCGTGGCGGTGGAAGGGCTGGCACAGGCGACCGGGGCGCCGTCGGCGGACGTGCGGCGGGCGGTGATGCTCGCCGGGTCGCTCCAGACGGTGGCCGAGGCCCTGCTCGCGGACGGCCCCGCCGCCCTCGAACGCTTCCGGCTCACCGTCGGCCGCCCGGTCCTGCCGATGCTGGCGCACAGCGCCTCCTCGGTGGCCGAGGCGGTCGGCAAGCTCGGCGCCTGCGTGGTCGAGGAGAAGCTGGACGGCATCCGCGTCCAGGTCCACCGCGACGGCGATGCCGTACGGATCTACACCCGCACCCTGGACGACATCACCGACCGGCTCCCCGAACTGACCGCGACCGCAAGGGAGTTGAGAGGCGATCGTTTCATCCTGGACGGGGAGGTCATCGCCTTCGACGACCGGGGCCGCCCCCGTTCCTTCCAGGAGACCGCCGGCCGCGTCGGCTCCCGCGTGGACGTGGCGACGGCGGCCAGGGAGGTCCCCGTCTCCCCCGTCTTCTTCGACGCCCTGTCCGTCGACGACCGCGACCTGCTCGACCTGCCGTTCGCCGACCGGCACGCGGAACTGGCCCGGCTGGTCCCCGAGCCGATGCGCGTCCGCCGCAGCCCGGTGTCCGGGCCCGAGGACCTCACCCGGGCCGAGGACTTCCTCACCGAGACCCTCGGGCGCGGCCACGAGGGCGTCGTCGTCAAGGCGCTCGACGCCCCCTACAGCGCGGGCCGGCGCGGCGCCTCCTGGCTGAAGGTCAAGCCCGTGCACACCCTCGACCTGGTCGTGCTGGCCGCCGAATGGGGCCACGGCCGCAGGACCGGCAAGCTCTCCAACCTCCACCTGGGCGCCCGCACGGCGGACGGCTCCTTCGCCATGCTCGGCAAGACCTTCAAGGGCATGACCGACACGATGCTGACCTGGCAGACCGGACGGCTCCAGGAACTCGCCGTGGAACACCAGGGCTGGGGGGTGACGGTCCGCCCCGAGTTGGTCGTCGAGATCGCCTACGACGGCCTGCAGCGCTCCACCCGCTACCCGTCCGGCGTGACACTCCGCTTCGCGCGCGTGGTCCGCTACCGCGAGGACAAACGCCCCGCGGAGGCCGACACGGTCGAGACCCTGCTCGCCGCCCACCCGGACGTGAAGCCGTGACCACGGAGGTGACACCGTGACGCCGTCCGGCGAGAAGCGCGAGAAGCGCAGCGCGGGCCTGCTGCTGTTCCGCCACACCGATGACGGTCTGGAAGTGTTGCTCGGCCATATGGGCGGCCCCTTCTTCGCCAAGCGCGACGCCGGGGCGTGGACGGTCCCGAAGGGCGAGTACGAAGCCGACGAGCCCGCCTGGGACGCGGCCCGCCGCGAGTTCCAGGAGGAGCTGGGGCTGGCGCCGCCCGACGGGGAGGCCGTACCCCTGGGCGAGGTGAAGCAGTCGGGCGGAAAGATCGTCACGGTGTGGGCGGTCGCGGCCGACCTCGACCCGGCGACGGTCGTCCCCGGCACGTTCGTGATGGAGTGGCCGCCGCACTCGGGACGGACCCAGGAGTTCCCGGAGCTCGACCGGGTGGCATGGCTGGGCGTCGACCGGGCGCGCGAGGTCATCGTGAAGGCCCAGGCCACGTTTCTCGACCGGCTGGCGGAGCACTCGGCCTGAGCGGCCGTACACGCGTTGCGGTGGCCACCGCCGCGCGGGAAGGTCGAAGCATCAGCCCGCTCCCAGGAGGTCGGTCATGGCCATCGCGACGGTGAACCCGGCGAACGGCGAGACGCTCAAGACGTACGAGGCCATGGGTGCCGAGGAGATCGAGCGCAGGCTCCAGCTCGCCGAGGCCACGTTCCGCACGTACCGGACGACCAGCTTCACCGACCGGGCTCGCCTGCTGGTCCAGGCCGCGGGTCTCCTGGAGGGGGATCAGGACGACATCGCCAGGACGATGACCACCGAGATGGGCAAGCCCGTCAAGCAGTCGCGCGCGGAGGTCGCCAAGTGCGCCAAGGCGATGCGCTGGTACGCCGACCGTGCCGAGGAACTGCTCGCCGACGAGGAGCCGCCCGAGTCCGACGTGAAGGACTCCGGCGCCTCGCGGGTCAGGGTCCGCTACCGGCCGCTGGGTCCGGTGCTCGCGGTGATGCCGTGGAACTTTCCGCTCTGGCAGGTGATCCGCTTCGCGGCCCCGGCGCTGATGGCGGGCAATGTCGGCCTCCTCAAGCACGCCTCGAACGTCCCCCAGACCGCCCTCTACCTGGAGGACCTGTTCCACCGCGCGGGCTACACGGAAGGCTGCTTCCAGACCCTGCTCGTCGGCTCCGGGCAGGTCGACGAGATCCTGCGCGACGACCGCGTCAAGGCGGCCACCCTCACCGGCAGCGAGCCGGCCGGCCGCGCGGTGGCCGCCACCTGCGGGGAGATGATCAAGAAGACGGTGCTGGAACTGGGCGGCAGCGACCCGTACGTGGTCATGCCGTCGGCCGACGTCGACCGCGCCGCGCAGGTCGCGGTGACCGCGCGCGTGCAGAACACCGGTCAGTCGTGCATCGCCGCCAAGCGGTTCATCGTGCACACGGACGTCTACGAGGCGTTCGCGGAGCGGTTCGTGGAGGGCATGAAGGCGCTGGTGGTCGGCGACCCGATGCAGGAGGAGACGGAGGTCGGCCCGCTGTCCAGCGAACGGGGCCGGGACGACCTGGAGGAGCTCGTCGACGACGCCCGGCGCAGCGGAGCGGCCGTGCTGTGCGGCGGTCACCAGCTCCGCCGGCCCGAACTGCCCGGCTGGTACTACGCGCCCACCGTGCTCGCCGGCATCACCCGCGAGATGCGGATCCACCGCGAGGAGGCGTTCGGGCCGGTCGCCACGCTGTACCGGGCCGACGACCTGGACGAGGCGGTACTGATCGCCAACGACTCACCGTTCGGACTGAGTTCGAACGTGTGGACCCGCGACGAGGCCGAGGTCGACCGGTTCGTACGGGATCTGGAGGCCGGAAGCGTGTACGTCAACGGGATGACGGCGTCCCATCCGGCGTTCCCGTTCGGCGGAGTGAAGCGGTCCGGATACGGGCGTGAGCTGTCCGGGCACGGAATCCGCGAGTTCTGCAACATCACCACGGTTTGGCAGGGTGCGTGAGCACCGCGCGACTACGATCCCGGGTGTGAACCGCGAAGTTACTCTGCCGCTGATCGTCGATGACCGCGGGACCTTGCAGGTGGCTGCGTCCGATGTGAGCAAGCTGCTGCGCACGGTGGGTGGTCGGTGGCTGCACCTTGTCGAGGCCGGCGAGGACGGGCTCGACGAGGACACGGTGGCCGCGCTGACCATCGAGCTGGCGAAGCTCGCGGATCGCATCGACGTGGCGTGCATCGCGCACAGCAGCGGCACCGCACCGTAGAAGAGCGCCGCAGGGCGCGAGGGCACCCTGCGGCAAACCTCTGCGCTACCGAATCGACATGCCCGACAACGTACGGGCGATCACCAGCCGCTGGATCTCGCTCGTGCCCTCGAAGATCGTGTAGATCGCGCTGTCCCGGTGCATCCGCTCCACCGGGTACTCCCGGGTGTAGCCGTTGCCTCCGAGGATCTGTATGGCCTGCGCCGTGACCTTCTTCGACGTCTCGCTCGCGAACAGCTTCGACATCGACCCCTCGGCCGCCGTGAACGGCTTCCCGTTCACCGCCATCCAGGAGGCACGCCACACCAGCAGCCGCGCGGCGTCGATCTGCGTCGCCATCTCGGCCAGCTGGAACGCCACACCCTGGTTGTCGATGATCGGCCGCCCGAACTGCTCACGCGTCATCGCGTAGTCGAGGGCGACCTCGTACGCGGCACGGGCCGTGCCCACGGCCATCGCGCCGACGGCCGGCCGCGAGGCCTCGAACGTGGCCATCGCGGCGTTCTTCACGCGCTCGCCGCCCGCCTTGGCCCGCTCGCGAGCCCGCGCCAGGCGCTCGTCCAGCTTCTCCTTGCCGCCCAGCAGGCAGGAGCCCGGCACCCGCACGTTGTCCAGGATGACCTCGGCGGTGTGCGAGGCGCGGATGCCGTGCTTCTTGAACTTCTGGCCCTGGGCCAGGCCCGGCGTGTTCGGCGGGACGATGAAGGACGCGTGCCCCTTGGAACCCAGGTCCGCATCGACGACCGCGACGACCACGTGGACGTTGGCGATGCCGCCGTTGGTCGCCCAGGTCTTCGTGCCGTTGATCACCCACTCGTCCTTGGCCTCGTCGTAGACGGCACGGGTGCGCATCGAGGCCACGTCGGAGCCGGCGTCGGGCTCGGAGGAGCAGAACGCGGCAAGCTTGACATCGTTGGCATCGCCGTACATCTGGGGCACCCAGGTGCCGATCTGCTCCTCGGTGCCGTTCGCGAGGACGCCGACGGCGGCGAGGCCGGTGCCGACGATCGACAGGGCGATGCCCGCGTCACCCCAGAACAGCTCCTCCATCGCCATGGGGATGCCGAGACCGGTCTGGTCGAAGTACTGCTGGGCGTAGAAGTCGAGCGAGTAGATGCCGACCTTCGCGGCCTCCTGGATGACCGGCCAGGGAGTCTCCTCACGCTCGTCCCATTCGGCGGCCGCGGGGCGGATCACATCGGCCGCGAAGCCGTGCAGCCAGTCCCGGACCTCCTTCTGTTCGTCGTTGAGCTCCATGGTGAACTCGGCCATGTCCCCTCCAGCGGCGTACGTGCATGCTTGATGCTTGTTACTAGCGGTAACCTTAGTTTGTTACTCGCGGGTAGATAAAGTCAACCCGCGATGCCCGGTCGGCAGTCCGTTCGATGGTCGCGGCTGGTTGAGTGTTAGTTTGCGCATGCGTCATCGATTCACCACGGGTGGGGAGAGCTCATGGACACCACGCAGCGGACCGAGCAACAGCGGTCCGCCGACCGCCGTCGGCGCGAGCTGCTGGAGGCCGCCGACAGAGTGGTGCTTCGCGACGGCCCGCAGGCCTCGATGAACGCGATCGCGGCCGAGGCGGGGATCACGAAGCCGATTCTGTACCGGCACTTCGGTGACAAGGGCGGACTCTACGCGGCGTTGGCCATGAGGCACACGGACGCGCTGCTCGACTCGCTGCGGGCGGCGCTGGACGCCCCCGCGGACCGGCGTGAGCGCGTCGAGGCCACCTTGGACACGTACCTCGCGGCGATCGAGGCGCGGCCTCAGGTGTACCGGTTCCTGATGCATCCGGCGGAGGGGGGCCAGCCCGGCGACCCCGGCTTCGACGTCGGCAAGCACTCCGCGCCGCTGCTGCGCAGGATGGGCGAGGAACTGGCCACCGTCATCGAGGAACGGTTGGACCTCGGGCCCGGCAGTCAGCAGCTGGCCCGGGTGTGGGGGCACGGGATCGTCGGGATGATGCATGCCGCGGGTGACTGGTGGCTCGGGGAACGACCCTGCTCGCGGGCGGAGTTGGTGCGCAGCCTGGCCGACCTGCTGTGGGGACGGTTGGCTGCCGCCGGGGACAGGATGGGCGGCCCGGGGTTCTGACGGTGCCTAGGCGGGCGGCGTCGGCCTGTACCAAGAGGCTCGGGACACCTGTCGCATCAGGCGTCTGCGGCGCCGGCCCGTTACGCGGTCCGCGTACAGCGTGCCGTCCAAGTGGTCGTGCTCGTGCTGCAGGCAGCGTGCGAAGAACCCCGTGCCGTGGATCGTCACCGGCTCGCCCGTCATCGTGAAACCCTCGACCACCGCGTGGTCGTACCGCTCCGTGCCCGCCTCCAGGCCCGGCAGGGACAGGCAGCCCTCCGGGCCGCGCAGCACCACGCCGTCCGCTTCCACGAGCCGTGGGTTCACCACATGCCCGAGGTGCCGGACGTCCTCGTCGTCCGGGCAGTCGTACACGAACACCCGCAGCGGCTCGCCGATCTGGTTCGCGGCGAGGCCCACGCCACGCGCCGCGTACATCGTCGCGAACAAGTCCTCCACCAGCGTCGCCAATTCGGGACCGAAGTCGGTGACATCCTTGCAGGGTGCCTGCAGCACCGGGTCGCCGAGCACGGTGAGGGGACGGACGCGCCCGCGCGCGCCCGGAATGGAGCCGTTTCGCATGGCCGCAAGGGTACGGCGATTCGGGAGTGCGAATGGATCTCGATAGGCTGACCACCACCACGTTGCCGTCAGGCAGAGGCGCGGCGCGTACGCAAGGAGGATCGAGGACTGATGTCAGGCAACTCGGACCCGCTTTCGCCGCGGGCCAAGCTGGCCGTGACCGCGGGCAAGGCGGTCGCGGCGGCATCGCGTGCCGCGGGGCGCGGTAGCGGTTCGGTGATCGGCGGCCGGGTGGCACTCAAGCTCGACCCCGACCTCCTCGCCCGGCTCGCGCAGAACCTGGACGTGGTCCTGGTGTCGGCGACCAACGGCAAGACCACGACCACCCGGCTCATCGCGGAGGCCCTGCGGGCCGCCGGGCCGGTCGTCTCCAACGCCCTGGGCGCCAACATGCCCGCCGGCATCACCTCGGCGCTCGCGGGCAGCTCGGAGGCTCGCTACGGCGTCATCGAGGTCGACGAGAAGTACCTCGCCGGGGTCGCCCGGGACACCGACCCCAAGTGCATCGCGCTCCTCAACCTCTCCCGCGACCAGCTGGACCGCGCCGCCGAGACCCGCATGCTCGCCGAGAACTGGCGCGAGGGGCTCGCCGGCTCGAAGGCCGTGATCATCGCCAACGCCGACGACCCGCTGGTCGTGTGGGCGGCCTCCTCGTCCCCGAATGTGATCTGGGTCGCCGCCGGGCAGATGTGGAAGGACGACGCCTGGTCCTGCCCGTCGTGCGGTGGTGTGATGCAGCGGCCGGGCGACGACTGGTTCTGCGGTGAGTGCGGCTTCCGGCGGCCCACGCCGAGCTGGGCACTGTCCGGTGATCACGTCCTGGACCCGCACGGGTCGGCCTGGCCCATTCACCTCCAGCTGCCCGGGCGTGCCAACAAGGCCAACGCCGCCTCCTCCGCCGCCGTGGCCGCCGTGTTCGGAGTGCCGCCGCAGGTCGCCCTGGAACGCATGTACCAGGTGCAGGCCGTCGCGGGGCGCTATGACGTCGTGCAGTTCGAGGGGCGGGACCTGCGGCTGCTGCTCGCCAAGAACCCGGCCGGCTGGCTGGAGACGTTCTCCCTCATCGACCCGCCGCCGACCCCGGTGATCCTCTCCGTGAACGCGCGCGGCGCCGACGGCACCGACACCTCCTGGCTGTGGGACGTCGACTACACGCGGCTGACCGGGCACCCGATCTGTGTCGTCGGCGACCGCAGGCTCGACCTGGCGGTGCGACTGGAGGTCGCGAACCAGCAGTTCCAGGTCTGCGACACCCTCGACCAGGCCGTGCAGCTGTGCCCGCCGGGCCGGATCGAGGTCATCGCGAACTACACCGCGTTCCAGGACCTGCGCCGCCGCGTCGGCAACTGACGTACTCGGACGTACTCACAAGGACAGTGACTTCATGAGCGACAACAGTCTGCGGGTCGTCTGGATCTACCCGGACCTGCTCAGCACGTACGGCGACCAGGGCAACGTCCTCGTCGTGGAGCGCCGGGCGCGGCAGCGCGGCCTGGACGTGGCCCGTCTCGACGTGCGCAGCGACCAGCCGATCCCGACCTCCGGCGACATCTACCTGATCGGCGGCGGCGAGGACCGGCCGCAGCGGCTGGCGGCCGAGCGGCTGCGCCGGGACGGCGGTCTGCAGCGGGCCGTCGAGAACGGCGCCATCGTGTTCTCGGTGTGCGCGGGCTACCAGATCCTCGGCCACGAGTTCATCAACGACCTCGGCCAGCGCGAGCCGGGTCTCGGCCTGATCGACGTGGTGTCCGTGCGCGGTGAAGGGGCCCGGTGCGTCGGTGACGTGCTCGGCGACATCGACCCGCGCCTCGGTCTGCCCCCGCTGACCGGCTTCGAGAACCACCAGGGCGTCACCCACCTCGGCCCCACCGCCCGCCCCCTCGCCAAGGTCCGCTTCGGCAACGGCAACGGCACGGGCGACGGTACGGAGGGTGCTTACAACGACACCGTCTTCGGTACGTACATGCACGGCCCGGTGCTCGCCCGGAACCCGCTGATCGCCGACCTGCTGCTGAAGCTCGCGCTCGACGTGAACGCGCTGCCGCCGACCGACGACCGCTGGTACGAGGCGCTGCGCGGCGAGCGCATCGCGGCCGCGCAGCAGCCCGCCTGACGGTTCGGGTACCCGGGGCGTACACCTGGGTGCCGGCCTGCTGTCACGAGCCCGTCTGACGGTGCGTCCGCACAGGTGAGCGGGGCCGTCCAGCAGGCGGACGCATGGTTCGGCCCCGCCCCCTGATGCCGCTAGGGTGGCGGGGATTCGAGCCGGACAGCGTGGTCCGGTCCCGGCCCACGTTGAGAAGGTTTTTCGGGCTATGCGCATTGGTGTCCTCACGTCCGGCGGCGACTGCCCCGGCCTGAACGCCGTCATCCGGTCCGTCGTGCACCGCGCCGTCGTCGACCACGGCGACGAGGTCATCGGCTTCCGGGACGGCTGGAAGGGCCTCCTGGAGTGCGACTACCTCAAGCTCGACCTCGACGCGGTGAGCGGCATCCTGGCTCGCGGCGGCACGATTCTCGGCTCCTCCCGGGTCCAGCCCTCCCATCTGCGGGACGGCGTGGAGCGGGCGAAGGGCCACCTCGAGGAGCTCGGCCTCGACGCGATCATCCCGATCGGCGGCGAGGGCACGCTGAAGGCGGCCCGGCTGATGTCGGACAGCGGTCTGCCCGTCGTGGGTGTGCCGAAGACCATCGACAACGACATCGCGGTCACGGACGTCACCTTCGGCTTCGACACGGCCGTCGGCGTTGCGACCGAGGCCCTGGACCGGCTCAAGACCACCGCCGAGTCCCACCAGCGGGTGCTCGTGGTCGAGGTCATGGGCCGGCACACCGGCTGGATCGCGCTGCACTCCGGCATGGCGGCCGGTGCGCACGCCATCGTGGTGCCGGAACGGTCCTTCGACATCGAGGAGTTGACCCGGGTCGTCGGCGCGCGGTTCGAGGCGGGCAAGCGCTTCGCGATCGTCGTGGCGGCCGAGGGGGCCAAGCCGAGGCCCGGCTCCATGGAGTTCGACGAGGGCGGCAAGGACATCTACGGGCATGAGCGGTTCGCCGGGATCGCCCGTCAGCTGTCCATCGAGCTGGAGGGGCGCCTGGGCAAGGAGGCTCGGCCGGTGATCCTCGGACATGTGCAGCGTGGTGGTACACCCACCGCGTACGACCGGGTGCTCGCGACGCGGTTCGGGTGGCACGCGGTGGAGGCCGTGCACCGCGGCGAGTTCGGCAAGATGACGGCACTGCGCGGCACCGACATCGTGATGGTGTCGCTGGCGGAGGCCGTGGAGACGCTGAAGACCGTGCCGGAGGACCGGTACGAAGAGGCTGAGTGCGTGCTGTAGCTCCGGTTCGCCCTGGAACGGATGCCCCCGGTCGCAATGCCGACCGGGGGCAGTTCTAGTCTGTGTGCGGACAGACTTGCACAACCCCCACGAAACAGGAGCCGGCGGATGGATCACAGCGGGCACGGCATGATGATGGATCTGCCGCCGTTCACGCTGGGGCGGGGGCTCACGTGGTCCGCGGACCCGTTCTTCCTCGTCGCCTGTCTGGTGGGGCTCGCCCTGTACGCGTGGGGTGTCGTGCGGCTCGCGCGGCGCGGGGACAAGTGGCCCGTGGGGCGGACCGTGTCGTACGTCGCCGGGGTGCTGTCCGTGATGCTCGTCATGTGCACCGGGCTGAATGACTACGGGATGGTCATGTTCAGCGTGCACATGGTGCAGCACATGGTGATCAGCATGCTGTCGCCGATTCTCCTCCTGCTCGGTGCGCCGATGACGCTGGCGTTGCGTGCGATGCCGCCGGCGGGGCGGGGGCGCAAGGGGCCGCGGGAATTGCTGCTGGCCCTGCTGCACAGCCGGTACATGCGGATCATCACGCATCCGGCGTTCACCATTCCGCTGTTCATCGCCAGCCTCTACGCGCTGTACTTCACCCCGATGTTCGACTTCCTGATGGGCTCCAAGACGGGCCACATCGCGATGATGGTGCACTTCCTCGCCGTGGGTGTGGTGTTCTTCTGGCCGATCATCGGCGTGGATCCCGGTCCGCACCGGCCGGGGTATCTGATGCGGATGCTGGAGCTGTTCGCGGGAATGCCGTTCCACGCGTTCTTCGGCATCGCCTTGATGATGGCGTCGGAGCCGATGGTCGAGACGTTCAAGAACCCGCCCGCCTCACTCGGCATCGACGCGCTCTCCGACCAGAACGCGGCCGGCGGCATCGCCTGGGCGTTCAGTGAGATTCCGTCCGTGCTGGTGCTGATCGCGCTGCTGTTCCAGTGGTACGGCTCCGAGCAGCGGCAGGCCAAGCGCAAGGACCGGGCCGCCGACCGGGACGGCGACAAGGAACTCGAGGCGTACAACGCCTATTTGGCCTCATTGAACGCACGCGGGAACTGAGGAAACCGAAAGGCTTCGCCTTTCAGTAGCATGAAGCGCGTCGGGGGAACCGCCGGGGGGAGCGGTAATGGCGTTTCGCGTTTTCGTGCACAGGTCCGAAATAGCGGCGATTCGGAGGATCGCCGTCCTGTTGGTCTTCGTTCTGGCGCTCAGTGGGTGCGGCCGGAACACACCGTTGTCCGTGGTGAAAGCGGTGGCCGCGGGAGTTCCGTCGCTCGCGCCCTTCTTCAACGAGAACCAGGGGCTGGGGCGGGACGCGCAGGTACGGGTGCAGACGGCGCACGGCGGTCTGCAGCAGGGCGACACTCCCGGTCTGTACGGGGGTTCCAAGCAGCCGACGATCTGCGACGTCGCACGGCTGAAGGAGTTCCTCACCGACCCGGCCAATGAGCGCAAGGCGCAGGCCTGGGCAACCGCGCTCTCCCTCTCGACGGCCGAGATCCCGGATTATCTCGGCCGCCTCACACCCGTACTCCTGCGTCACGACACTCTCGTGAAGAACCACGACTACAAAAAGGGAAAAGCCGTCCCCTTCAACGCGCTGCTCCAGACGGGAATCGCGATTCTCGTCGATGAGCGGGGTCTTCCCGCGGTGAAGTGCTCGTGCGGCAATCCGCTGCGGCCCTTCGAGGGCGACACGACGCGGATAAAGGTCGAGTTCGACGACCGCAACGAGGAGTGGAAGGGCTACGAGGAGTCGTCCGTCGTGGCCGTGCGGCCCGCGGCGCGGGAAGTGGAGCAGCTCGCTCTCGTCGACGTCCATGAACCCGACCGGGGCGTCAACCGGCCCGTCGGCACCGCGGGCGAGGAGGACACGACGTTCGACACGCGGGAGCGGCGTGCGGTGCCCGACCTGGCCGGGACGACGTTCGGGCAGGCGAGCCGACGGCTGGCCGGCACGGGGCTGGCGGCCGCCTTCTCCGGCGGAGGGCTGCCGCCCGACAACGCCCGGGTCACGGCGTCGGATCCGCCGGCCGGGACGGAGCTGCGGTTCGGGGAGTACGTGACGTTGAGCGTGGCCGGAGGGGCGACGTCACGTGGCTCGTCGAGTGGGACGTCCACTCCCCCGCGATCGGGGTCGGGGTCGGATCCCGGGTCGACGCGGGATCCGTCGGGCTCCACGCCGTCGACGTCCTCGCCGTCCTCGTCGTCCACGTCCCCGCCGTCCGGCGCGACCTCACCGCCGTCGGCCTCCGGATCCGGCAGCTCCGGACCGAGCAGCCCGGGTCCCACCGGCGGGCCCCCAGCCGCAGGTCCGCCGTCCTCCGCGGCGCCGCCCTCGTCCGTTCCGCCGTCCTCCGATCCGCCGCCCAGTTCGGCGAAGCCCCCCTCGCCCGAGGACCCCACGTCCAGCTCGCCGCCCCCGCCCACGACCGGCTCACCGCCGGAGACCACCGGCTCGCCCCCGACCAGCGCCCCGGTCACCAGCAGCGCACCGCCGTCCGAGACCGGCCGGCCCGCGACGAGCGCCCCGTCCACCGGCGGACCCACCACGGGCACGACCGCCTGACAACCACGCAGCGCACCCGCAGAACCCGGGAGTCACCGGATGCCTTCAGGATCATCGACGTCGGGAGTGGGCCGGGTCGTCGCCGGCCGCTATCTGCTGCTGAACCGGCTCGGCAGCGGCGGTATGGGCCATGTCTGGCTCGCCCACGACCGGAGACTCGCCTGCGAGGTCGCGCTGAAGGAGATCGTGTTCCGGGACCCGGTCGAGGCCGACGAGCGTGAGGCCCGGGTGGCCCGGGCCCGTACGGAGGCCCGGCACGCGGCGGGGCTGCGCGGGCATCCCCATGTGGTGACCGTGCATGACGTGCTGGAGCACGAGGGGCTGCCCTGGATCGTCATGGAGTACGTGACGGGCGCCGTCGATCTGCGTGACCTGATCGATCAGCGCGGCCCGCTGGCGCCCGCCGAGTGCGCCCGCATCGGGCGGGCCGTACTCGACGCCCTGACCGCCGGACACCAGCGGGGCGTCATGCACCGGGACGTGAAACCGGCGAACATCCTGCTGGCTCCGGACCGCACCGGGGCGCCGTACGGGCGGGTGCTGCTCACGGACTACGGCATCTCGGTGCAGCCGGACGCCGGTGAGACGCGGTACACACTGGCGTCCGTGCTCGTGGGCACGGCGGGCTATCTGGCGCCGGAGCGGGTCACGGGCGGGGCGCCGACGCCGGCCACCGATCTGTTCTCGCTGGGCTGCACGCTGTACCACGCCGTCGAGGCCCGGGGACCGTTCGACCGCGAGTCGCATCTGGCCCAGGTTACCGCGGTGGTCATGGAGGAGCCCCCGCCGGCCACGCGGGCCGGTGCGCTGGCGCCTGTGCTGCGGGCGTTGCTGGAGAAGGACCCGGCACTGCGGCTGTCCGCGGTGGAGGCGGAGGCGGCGCTGTCACGGATCGCCACTCCGGAGGTCGACGCGTACGCGCGGACTCAGACCGACCTGGGTTCCCAGCCGCACTGGGGCGGCGCACCGTCGGGGCGCGTGCCCGACGCGGCGCGCTTCGGCTCCCTGCCCCTGTCCGATCCACCCGACGGCCCACCGGGCTTCGGCCCCGCGGCCGGTGCACACGGCGGTCCACAGGGCCTCGTCCCCCGTCCCGGTCCGGACGGGCAGCGCCGAACCCGTCCCCGCATCCTCCACGCGGTCCTCGGCGGCATCCTCGGGCTGGCGCTCGCGGGTGTGGGCGTCTGGTACGCCATGGCCCAGTCGCCGGACACCAAGGGAACCGCCCGGCCGTACGGCGACACCGTCGGACTCGGCAGTGCGCTGAAGGACGGCGACTGCGTGCTCGCCGACTGGCCCGGCACGGCCGCCTTCCGGGGCACACCCCGGCTGAGCCTTGATCCCAGTTGCCGGGAGAAGGTGCCCGACGGGCAGGTGATGGCGTTCGTCGGGGCCGCGTCCGCCGCCGAGGCACGGGAGAAGGGGCCGGGGGCGTGCGAGGAGCGGACGGAGGACGTCCGCGGGCGGCTGGCGGACGTCCGCAGCTTCGCCGTCGTACCGACCGAGGCGGGGTTCGACGCGGCCGGGCGGCGCACCGCCTGTCTGGTGCTGGGCGGGCACGGGCCGGTGTACGGGCCGCTGGGCGGGCATCGGAAGCCGGGCTCGGCCTTCGCCGACACGGCGACCATGCAGCGGCGGGACTGTCTGGACGTGCGCTCCCACCGGGACGCCCGGCTGGTGTCCTGCGCGGACCCACACGACGAGCAGGTGCTCGGGTTCACCCGACTGGGCGCCGACGTCACGCTGACCGAGGCACGCACCGAGTCGGACGCGGCATGCGCCCGCCAGGTGCCGCCGCGCGACTACGGCTTCGATCCTTCCGTCTACACGGCGGGCTCTTGGACGAGCGAGGGGGCCTGGAAGACGGGCACTCATTTCGTCGTGTGCACCGTCAGGAAGCAGAACGGGGGCACCATGGAGGGGGACGAAGCCTAGGAGGGTGTTGCGATGCCCGGTTCTACGGACGGTTCTACCAAGGCGATGGGGGTGGTCACCGTCGGCGGACTCGTCGTGGTGACCGCCTACACGGTGGCGCTCGGGAGCAATGGCTGGCTGTGGTTCGGGTGGGTGGTGCTGGGGCTGATCACGCTGGGGATGGTGGCCAGCCGCGGCAGCTGAGCCTCACTCCCGGGTCAGCCGCCCCGCGGAGTGCACGCCCGGCTGATACTTCGGCAGCCGGGCGGTGATCTTCATGCCCGCTCCCGGGGCGGTCTCGATGACGAGCCCGTAGGCGTCGCCGTACACCTGCCGGAGTCGGTCGTCGACATTGGACAGCCCGATACCGCCCGACGGGCTGACCTCGCCGGCGAGGATGCGGCGCAGCAGGACGGGGTCCATTCCGGCGCCGTCGTCCTCGATGACGACGAGGGCCTCGGCGCCGGCGTCCTGTGCGGTGATGCTGATGTGGCTCTTGCCCGCGGACGCCGCCTTGCCCTCCAGGCCGTGCTTCACGGCGTTCTCGACGAGCGGCTGGAGGCAGAGGAAGGGCAGCGCCACCGGCAGCACCTCGGGGGCGATCTGGAGGGTGACCGTCAGGCGGTCGCCGAAGCGTGCCCGCACGAGCGCCAAGTAGTGGTCGATGGCATGCAGTTCTTCGGCGAGGGTGGTGAAGTCGCCGTGCCTGCGGAAGGAGTAGCGGGTGAAGTCGGCGAACTCCAGGAGCAGTTCGCGGGCGCGCTCGGGGTCGGTGCGGACGAAGCTGGCGATCACCGCGAGCGAGTTGAAGATGAAGTGCGGGGAGATCTGCGCGCGCAGGGCCTTGATCTCGGCCTCGATCAGGCGGGTGCGGGACTGGTCGAGGTCGGCCAGCTCCAGCTGGACCGAGACCCAGCGGGCCACCTCGCCCGCCGCGCGCACCAGCACGGCCGACTCCCGGGGCGCGCAGGCGACGAGGGCGCCGTGGACCCGGTCGTCGACGGTGAGCGGGGCGACCACCGCCCAGCGCACCGGGCAGTCGGGGGTGTCGCAGGTGAGCGGGAAGGCCTCGCCGCGGCCCGACTCCAGGGGGCCGGCGAGGAGTTCCATGATCTCCGTACGGTGATGGCCGCCGATCCCGTCCCAGACCAGGACGTCCTTCTGGTCCGTCAGACACAGCGCGTCCGTGCCGAGCAGTGAGCGAAGTCTGCGGGCCGACTTGCGCGCGGTCTCCTCGGTGAGTCCGGCGCGCAGCGGAGGTGCGGCGAGGGAGGCGGTGTGCAGGGTCTCGAAGGTGGCGTGCTCGACGGGGGTGCCGAGACCGCCGGAGTTCTCGGGGCGGGCGGTGCGCCGGCCGAGCCAGAAGCCCGCGGCGAGCAGCGGGAGGACGGCCACGCACAGGCCCGCGATGAAGCCGCTCATGCCGTCTCCGTTCCGCGCCGTCCGGCGATGAGCTGCGTCATGCCTTCACCTCCGCCCGCAGTTCCTCCGGCAGATGGAACCGCGCCAGGATCGCCGCCGTCCCGGTCGGCACCCGGCTCGGCGTGGCCAGGGAGACCAGCACCATGGTGAGGAAACCCAGCGGCACCGACCAGAGCGCGGGCCAGGCGAGCAGCGCGTGCAGGGCTCCGGAGCCGGGGAAGCCCGCCATCGTCGCCGCGACGGCCAGCAGCGCGGAGCCGCCGCCCACCAGCATCCCGGCGGCCGCGCCGGGCGGGGTCAGCCGTCGCCACCAGATGCCGAGGACGAGCAGCGGGCAGAACGAGGACGCCGACACGGCGAAGGCGAGGCCCACCGCGTCGGCGACGGGGAGCCCGCCGACCAGGGCGCTCGCGCCGAGCGGAACGGCCATGGCGAGGACCGTGCCGAGCCGGAAGTGCCGTACGCCGCGGGACGGGAGGACGTCCTGGGTGAGCACGCCCGCGACGGCCATGGTCAGGCCCGACGCCGTCGACAGGAACGCGGCGAACGCGCCGCCCGCGACCAGCGCGCCGAGCAGGTCGCCGCCGAGACCGCCGATCATCCGCTCGGGCAGCAGCAGGACGGCGGCGTCCGCGTCGCCGGAGAGGGTGAGTTCGGGGGCGTAGAGGCGGCCGAGGGCGCCGTAGACCGGGGGCAGCAGGTAGAAGGCGCCGATCAGGCCGAGCACGGCGACGGTGGTGCGGCGGGCGGCGACGCCGTGCGGGCTGGTGTAGAAGCGGACGACGACGTGCGGCAGGCCCATGGTGCCGAGGAAGGTGGCGAGGATCAGTCCGTACGTGGCGTACAGCGGGCGTTCGCCGCGGCTCTCGGCCTGCGACGGCGACAGGCTGCCGCTGCCGCCGCGGTCGGGGTCGGGGACGGGGGCGCCCTTGTCGAAGGTCAGACGGGTGCCGGCCTCGATGTGGTGGGTGCCGGCGGGGAGTCGGACCTCTTGGTCCTCGTGCGTGCGGCCGTCGACCGTGCCGTTCACGGTGACCGTCAACGGGCTGTCGAGCTTCAGGTCGACGGTGTCGTCCACGCGGACGACGCTCCGTTCGCGGAAGGTCGCCGGTTCGTCGAAGGCGTGGCGGGGGGCGCCGTCGCCCTGCCAGGCGAGGATCAGGAAGAGCGCGGGGACGAGCAGGGCGGT
Source organism: Streptomyces sp. NPDC055013 (assembly GCF_053608645.1). Lineage (NCBI taxonomy): Bacteria > Bacillati > Actinomycetota > Actinomycetes > Kitasatosporales > Streptomycetaceae > Streptomyces > Streptomyces sp. NPDC055013. Next base: position 60,936 of record NZ_JBSGVW010000017.1, on the reverse strand, counting down.
GAGTTTGAGCCAGTACTGGAAGGCCTGCACGAAGGTGATGCTGCGCATGCCGCCGGCGGCGACGATGGCGACCACGACGACCGCGACGATCACGCCGCCGAGCCAGTCGGGCGCGCCCGTGAGCACGGTCAGTGTCAGCCCGGCGCCCTGGAGTTGGGGCAGCAGGTACAGCCAGCCGGTGCCGACGACGAAGGCGCCCGCGAGCCGCCGTACGGCCTGCGAGGAGAGGCGGGCCTCGGCGAAGTCGGGGAGGGTGTAGGCGCCGGAGCGGCGCAGCGGTGCCGCGACGAAGAGCAGCAGGACCAGGTAGCCGGCGGTGTAGCCGACCGGGTACCAGAGCATGTCGGGGCCCTGGACGAGGACCAGGCCCGCGATGCCGAGGAAGGAGGCGGCGGAGAGGTACTCGCCGCTGATCGCGGCGGCGTTGAGGCGCGGGCCGACGGTGCGGGAGGCGACGTAGAAGTCGGACGTGGTGCGGGAGATGCGCAGGCCGAAGGCGCCGACGAGGACGGTCGCGAGGACGACGAGGGCGACGGCGGGGACGGCGTAGCTGGAGTTCACGACCGCATCGGTTCTTTCGGGCTCAGCGGTCTTCGACGAGCCGTACGAAGTCCCGTTCGTTGCGCTCCGCTCGGCGCACGAACCAGCGGGCGAGCAGGACCAGTGGTGCGTAGAGGCCGAAGCCGAGGACCGCCCAGACCAGGGGGCGGGCGTCCGGCATCGCCGCGAAGAGCAGTGGCAGGGGGCCGATGAGCAGGCCGAGGACGGCGAACACCGCCAGGGCGGTGCGCAGTTGGGTGCGCATCAGGGAACGGACGTAGGTGTGGCCGAGAGTGGTCTGTTCGTCGATCTCGGTGCGGGGGCGGTAGTAGCCGGAGACGCGGCGGGTCTGCCGGGGCGGGCCGGTGACGACGACGCGGCGTTCGGCGGGGTTCTGGCCCATCGTCACGGCCTCCTCATCAGCAGGTCCCGCAGCTCGCGCGTGTGCCGTCGGCTGACCTGGAGTTCCTCGGAGCCCACCATGACGCTGACGGTGCCCGCGTCCAGGCGGAGTTCGCCGATGTGGCGCAGGGCGACGAGATGGCGGCGGTGGATGCGGACGAAGCCGCGGGAGCGCCAGCGCTCCTCCAGGGTGGACAGGGGGATGCGGACGAGGTGGCTGCCCTTGTCGGTGTGCAGCCGGGCGTAGTCGCCCTGGGCCTCGACGTGGGTGATGTCCTCGACGGCGACGAACCGGGTCACGCCGCCGAGCTCCACGGGTATGTGATCGGGGTCGGGCTCGCTCACCGGTATGCGGGGCGCGGCGTCGCGCAGTTCGGCGGCGCGCAGTTCGACCGCCCGGCGGACCGCCTCGGCGAGCCGCTCCTTGCGGACGGGCTTGAGGACGTAGTCGACGGCCTTGAGGTCGAAGGCCTGGACGGCGAAGTCCTCGTGGGCGGTGACGAACACGACCAGCGGCGGCTTGGCGAAGCCGGTGAGGAGCCGGGCGAGGTCCAGACCGTCGAGGCCGGGCATGTTGATGTCGAGGAAGACGACGTCGATCGCCTCCGGCCCGCCCGGCCCCGACTCCAGGGCGCGGTTGATGCGGCGCAGCGCCTCGGTCGCCTCGCCGGCGCCCTCCGCGCTGCCGATGCGGGGGTCGGCGTTGAGGAGGTAGAGCAGCTCCTCCAGCGAGGGGCGTTCGTCGTCGACAGCCAGGGCGCGCAGCATGAACCCGGAGTGTAGGAGCAATTCGCACGCTTGGACATGTGCTCCGTCGGGACGTTCGCGCTGGGTGGCGGGCCGCTTACAGTGCCCTCATGAACAGCGGCGCGGCGTCCTTCGACGAACTCGACCGGAAGATCATCACCGCCCTCATGGCGAACGCCAGGAAGAGCTTCGCCGAGATCGGCACGAGCGTCGGACTGTCCGCGACGGCGGTCAAGCGGCGCGTGGACCGACTGCGCGACACGGGCGTGATCACCGGGTTCTCGGCCACGGTCCAGCCGTCGGCGCTGGGCTGGCGTACGGAGGCGTACGTCGAGGTGTACTGCGAGGGCGCGGCCCCGCCGCGGCGGCTCGCGGAGGTGGTCCGCAACCATCCGGAGATCACGGCGGCGATGACGGTGACCGGGGGCGCGGACGCGCTGCTGCACGTGCGGGCGCGGGATGTGGAGCACTTCGAGGAGGTGCTGGAGCGCATCCGTGTCGAGCCGTTCATCCGCAAGACGATCAGCGTGATGGTGCTGTCACACCTCATCCCGGAGAGTCCGGAAGCGGGCGCCGCGGGCCTCGCCACTCCGGAGCAAGGCGCTTGATCCCGGGACGACGCAGCAGGCGTGCGCCGGCTCGGCAAAATACGCAGCATTCCTGCGTGGACACGCAATTTTCGTTGCTTGTCGCTCGTCAGGGTGCCTTCTTACCTTGGTGTCAATCCTCATCGACACTGCAGGAAGCGGAGGAACCCCTCTGTGACCGATACCCGTGTGCCGCGCCGGCGGCGCTTCCTCGTCTGCGAACCCAGACATTTCGCCGTGCAGTACGCGATCAACCCCTGGATGCAGCCCGACGTCCGCGTCGACGTCGATCTGGCCCATGGGCAGTGGCAGTCGCTGATCCGCGCCTACCGCTCCCACGGCCACGACGTCGACACCGTGGAGCCGGTCCCCGGTCTTCCCGACATGGTCTTCGCCGCGAACTCGGCCGTCGTCGTCGGCGGCCGCGTCTTCGGCTCCCTCTTCCACGCCAGCGAGCGCCGCCCCGAGTCCACGCACTACGACACGTGGTTCAAGACGGCGGGCTTCGACGTGTACCGGCCCGAGGCCGTGTGCGAGGGCGAGGGCGACCTGGTGTGGACGGGCCGCTATGTGCTCGCCGGCACCGGATTCCGTACCACCCGGGAGGCGCACCGCGAGGTGCAGGAGTTCTTCGGCCACCCGGTGATCAGCCTGACGCTGGTGGACCCGTTCTTCTACCACCTCGACACGGCCCTGTTCGTGCTCGACGACGACAACATCGCCTACTACCCGGAGGCGTTCTCGCCGGGCAGTCGTGAGGTGCTCGCACGGCTGTATCCGGACGCGGTGCTCGCCACCCGCGACGACGCCACCGCCTTCGGCCTGAACTCCGTGTCCGACGGCCGTCACGTCTTCATCGCACCGCAGGCCGAGGCCCTGGCGGCCCGGCTGGACGAACGCGGCTATGTCCCCGTCCCCGTCGACCTGTCGGAGTTCCGCAAGGCCGGCGGTGGCATCAAGTGCTGCACCCAGGAGATCCGCTCATGACCGCGCCCGCGCAGACCCGTTCGTCCGCCGATCTGATCCGCGCCGAGGAGCCGGTCCTGGCGCACAACTACCATCCGCTGCCCGTGGTCGTCGCCCGTGCCGAGGGCACCTGGGTGGAGGACGTGGAGGGCCGCCGCTACCTGGACATGCTGGCCGGCTACTCGGCCCTGAACTTCGGCCACCGCCACCCCGCGCTGGTCGAGGCGGCGCACGCCCAGCTCGACCGCCTGACGCTCACCTCTCGCGCCTTCCACAACGACAAACTCGCCGAGTTCGCCGAGCGCCTGGCCGAGCTGACGGGCCTGGACATGGTGCTGCCGATGAACACCGGCGCCGAGGCCGTGGAGAGCGGCATCAAGGTGGCCCGCAAGTGGGCGTACGAGGTGAAGGGCGTCCCGGCCGACCGGGCGACGATCGTGGTCGCGGCGGACAACTTCCACGGCCGTACGACGACGATCGTGTCGTTCTCCACGGACGAGACCGCGCGGCAGGGCTTCGGCCCGTTCACGCCGGGTTTCCGGATCGTGCCGTACAACGACCTGGCGGCGCTGGAGGCGGCGGTCGACGAGACGACGGCGGCGGTGCTGCTGGAGCCGATCCAGGGCGAGGCGGGCGTCCTCATCCCGGATTCGGGCTACCTGGCCGGCGTGCGCGAGCTGACCCGCCGCAAGGGCTGCCTGTTCATCGCGGACGAGATCCAGTCGGGCCTCGGCCGCACGGGCCGTACGCTCGCCGTCGAGCACGAGGGCGTCGTCCCGGACATGGTGCTGCTGGGCAAGGCCCTGGGCGGCGGCATCGTGCCGGTGTCCGCGGTGGTGGCCCGCCGGGACGTACTCGGCGTCCTGCGGCCGGGCGAGCACGGCTCCACGTTCGGCGGCAACCCGCTGGCCGCCGCGGTCGGCACGGCCGTGGTCGGTCTCCTGGAGACGGGCGAGTTCCAGCGCCGGGCCGCCGAGCTGGGCGCGATCCTGCGCAGCGGCCTGTCGGACCTGGTCGGCAAGGGCGTCGTCGGCTTCCGCGCGCGGGGCCTGTGGGCGGGCGTCGACATCGACCCGGCAGTCGGCACGGGCCGGGAGATCGGCGAGCGCCTCATGCGCGAGGGCATCCTCGTCAAGGACACCCACGGCTCCACGATCCGTCTGGCCCCGCCCCTGACGATCACGGCGGAGGAACTGGTCGAGGCGCTGGGAACGCTGGAGAAGGTACTGAAGTAGCCAGGCCAGGCCCGACTGCCCGGTTCCCCACACGGGGCCGGGCCGTCGGTGTCCCGGTCGGGCCACCGGGGTCCCCAGCCGAAGGGCCCCGCCGCGCGAGCGCACCCAAGACCGGCACCGGTCGCGGCCACGCCCGCCCGCCGGCTCCGCCTCACCCACCCCGCAAACGCTGGAGAGAGTACTGAAGTAGCTCAGCCCTGCCCGACAGCCCGATTGCCCACGCGGGCCGGACCGTCGGCGTCCCGGTCGGACCACCGGGGTCCCCCGCCGAAGGGCCCCGCCACGCAACCGCACCCAACACCGGCACCGGCCGCAGCCCCCGCCAACCAGCTCCACCCCACCCCACCCGGCCCCGCAAACCGCTGGAGAGGCTACTGAAACAGCTCAGCCCGGCCCGACAGCCCGGTTCCCCACACGGGGGCCGGACCGTCAGCGTCCCGGTCGGACCACCGGGAGTCCCCCGCCAAGGTCCCCGCCGCGCAACCGCACCCAACACGGGCCGCGGCCCCCGCCAACCGGCTCCTCCTCGCCCCCTCCCGGCCCCCGCAAAGAGGCAACGCCCACCGGAAGGGTGAAGATGGGGACAAGAGGTGGTAGACCGCTCTAAGCGACAGAGAGGTCGGCCGTGGGCACACACGAGGAGCGGGGCGCTGCCCGGCAGTGGTTCGACGTGGCGGACGCCGCGCCTGTGCTGCTCGATGCGCAGGGTCGGGTGACGGGGTGGACCAGAGAGGCCGAGCGGCTGCTGGCGTACGGGGCCGACGAGGCGGTGGGGCACAACGTCGCCGAGCTGCTGAGCGCCGAGGACGCGGCGCGGGCCCCGGAGGTGATGGAGCGGTGCCGCGCGGACGGCGGGTGGGTGGGGCTGCTGACCGGCCTGCGCGGGGATGGGCGGACCGCCGGGATCATGGTGCGGATCACCGCGGCCCTCGACACCGAGGGCTCCTCGCGGTGGCTCGCCCTCCTGTCGGAGCTGGACGAGGCACCCGGCTGGGACATGAGCCGGGCCGTGCTGGAGCAGATGGTCGCCCGCTCCCCCGTCGGGATAGCGATCGTCGACACGGATCTGCGCTTCGTCTGGTCGAACGACGCCCTCGCCCGGTACGGGGGCGGCCCGCCCAGCCGTCGGCTCGGCCTGCGGCTCGCCGACATACAGCCCGGACTGGACTCCGAGTCCATCGAGGCGCAGATGCGCCGTGCGCTGACGACCGGCGAACCGATCGTCGGCTACGAACACGTGGGCCACGCCCGCTCCCAGCCGCTGCGCGAGACCGCGCACATGATGTCGTTCACCCGGCTCGACGACGGCCACGGCCACCCCATGGGCGTGTACTACACCGTGGAGGACATCTCCGACCGGCACCGGGCCCGCCAGCGGCTGGCGCTGCTGGACCGGGCCGGTGAGCGCATCGGCCGGACCCTGGACGTCAACCGCACCGCCCAGGAGCTGGCGGACGTGGCCGTACCGGGACTGGCCGACCTCGTCACCGTGGACCTGCTGGAGTCGGTGCTGCGGGGCGGCGAGCCCGCAGCCGGGCCGTTCGGCGACACGGAGCCGGTGACGCTGCGCCGGGCGGGACATCGTTCGGCCGAGCGGGTGCCGGAGGCCGTCGTGGGGATCGGCGACCTGGTCGTCTACCCGGCGGGCTCACCTCCCATCCGCTCCCTCAGGACGGCCGAGTCCTGGCGCGAGGAGAGACTCGATCCGCTCGGCGAGGCATGGGCCGAGCACGCGCGCGGTGGAGAGGCCGCCATCTTTCTCGAACTGGGCCTGCACAGCGTGATGATCGTGCCGATCCGCGCGCGGGGCGTCACCCTGGGCGTCACCTCCTTCTTCCGGCGCCACCGCCAGGAGGCCTTCGAAAAGGACGACCTGAACCTGGCCGAGGACCTCGTCTCACGGGCGGCCGTCTGTGTCGACAACGCCCGGCGCTACACCCGCGAACGCGACGCGGCGCTGGTCCTGCAGCGCAGCCTGCTGCCGCACGTCCTGCCCGAGCAGGCCGCACTGGAGGTGTCCGCCTGCTACCGGCCGGCCGACGAGCTGACCGGCCTCGGCGGCGACTGGTACGACGTCATCCCACTGTCGGGCGCCCGCGTCGCCCTGGTGGTGGGCGAGGTGCCGGGCCACGGCATCGACGCCGCCGCGGCGATGGGGCGGCTGCGGACCGCCGTACGCACCCTCGCCCTGCTGGATCTGCCTCCCGAGGAGGTGCTGGCCCATCTCGACGACCTGGTCGCGAGGTCGGCTCGCGAGGAGGGCGTCCAGGTGGGCGAGGAGGAGGCCGCCGTCGCCCAGTCCGTGGGGTCCGGGTGCGTGTACGTCGTCTACGACCCGGTCGACGGGCAGTGCACCATGGCCGCCGCGGGCCATCCGGCGCCCGCCGTCGTCATGCCCGACGGCTCCGTGGCCTTCGTCGACCTTCCGCAGGGCCCTCCGCTCGGCGTGGGCGGTCTCCCCTTCGAGTCGGTCGAGCTGGCGCTGGCGGAGGGCAGCACGCTCGCGTTGCACACCGACGGACTGCTGGCGCGCGGGGACGACTGGGCCCTGGACACCGACCGGGACCGGCTGCGGCAGGCCCTGGAGCAGCGCGCGACCTCGATCGAGCTGCACTGCCGGACCGTGGTCGACGCCCTGACCCCGGACCGCCCGCACGACGACGTGGCCCTGCTGATGGCCCGTACCCGGCTCCTGGGCTCCGAGCAGGTCGCCGACTGGGACCTGCCCTCCGACCCCGCCGCCGTCGCCGACGCCCGCAAGACGGCCTCGCGCATGCTGGCGGACTGGGGCCTGGAGGAACTGATCTTCACGACGGAACTGGTCGTCAGCGAGCTGGTCACCAACGCGATCCGGTACTCGGACGGCCCCATCCGACTGCGTCTGATCAAGGAGCGCGCACTGGTCTGCGAGGTCTTCGACGGCGGCGCCACGGCCCCGCATCTGCGCCATCCGCGCACCACCGACGAGGGCGGCCGCGGGCTGCTGCTGGTCTCCCAGGTCACCCAGCGCTGGGGCACCCGCTTCGTCCCCGACGGGAAGATCATCTGGGCCGAGCAGTCATTGACGGATCCGTCGCCCTGAACTGACGAATCTCGACAGATGTAGTACATCGGTACATACAACACGCAGCATGGGAAACTGGTGTGATCCCGGTGGTGAGGCGGGAGCCATGAACGAGAAGGCGATCGACTACGAGGCGGTGTTCCAGGGCCTGCCCGGAATGGTGGCCCTGCTGACCCCGGAGTTGGTCTACGCCGACGCCAACGAGGACTTCCAGCGCCTGTCCGGGCGCAGCCGCGCGGAGCTCGTGGGCCGGTACATCTTCGACGTCTTCCCCGACAACCCCAACGACCCCGCCGCCACCGGCATGCGTGACGTCCGGGCGTCGATGCTGCGCGTGGTGGCCACCGGTGAGCGCGACACGATGGCGCTGCAGCGCTACGACGTCGAGGACGCCTCCCTGCCCGGCCACTGGGAGGAGCGCTACTGGAGCCCGATCAACGCGCCCGTGTTCGACCCCGACGGGCAGGTGGCATTCGTCGCACACCGGGTCGAGGAGGTCACCGAACTCATCCGCCTGCGCGGTGGCGGCACCAGCGGTGACAGTCGTGTGAGAGTCCTGGAGGCCGAGCTGTACACCCGCGCCCGGGAGCTGCAGGAGCTCAACGAACGGCTGCGGCAGTCCCACGCCCGTGAACGGGAGGTGGCGCTGGCCCTACAGGAGGCGATGCTGCCCGCGCGCCGGCAGGTGGGCAACCACCGGGCCGCAGTGCGCTACCGGCCCGCGGTCGGCGCGCTGAACGTGTGCGGCGACTGGTACGACCTGATCGACCTGGTGGGCGGCAACCGCATCGGCGTCTCCGTGGGCGACGTGGTCGGCCACGGCCTCGAAGCGGCCGGCGTGATGGGCCAGCTGCGCAGCGCGCTCAGCGCCACCTCCAGGGTCGCGGACGGCCCGGCGCAGGCGCTCGACGTGCTGGGACGGTACGCCCATGTCGTCGACGGCGCCGAGTCGGCCACCGCGGTCGCGACGTTCATCGACTTCGACGCCCGCACCATCACCTACAGCAGCGCCGGCCATCCGCCGCCGGTGCTGGTGCACGCCGACGGCCGGGTGGAGTTCCTGGATCTGGCCACGGATCCGCCCCTGGACGCCCGCCCCGACCCGAGGCCGAGACCGCAGGCCGCCACCACCTACTCCGACGGCGCCACGCTCGCGCTGTACACCGACGGCCTGGTCGAGCGCCGCCGCGAGGACATCGACACGGGCCTGGCCCGTCTCGCCGACGCGCTCGTGCGACATCGCACCTTCGACCCCGAGGCCCTCGCCGACGCCGTCCTGCTGCAGCTCCTGCCGCCCGGCGGGGCGACGGACGACACGGCGCTGATCATCGTGCGGCTGTGATGGACGAGCAGACCCGAGGACTCCCCGCAAGGGCGGCCCACCTGCCACGCAGCAATCGTGATCACGCCAAACCCCGCCATCGAGTTGCCGCACAACGACCCCGGACACCAGGCTGGTCCGGCGGTCCTCCCCATCCGCAAAAGCCGCACACCCACTACCTGACATCCACTCAGAACGGTCTCTGTCGGTCGGCATCCGCCCGTCCCGGCCCGGTTCCGGCCTGTCACCCCTGCGCCTACACTGGCAGCCCCACGGCACGCTGGTTGACCTGCCAGAACGCGGCGGCCCAAGCTGATCCGCCGGAGTGAGGAGCGCCCCCTTGTTCTACTACGTACTGAAATACGTGTTGTTGGGACCTCTGCTGAGACTGGTCTTCCGGCCCCGAATAGAGGGCCTCGAGCACGTACCGGCCACGGGTGCGGCCATCGTCGCGGGCAACCACCTGTCGTTCTCCGACCACTTCCTGATGCCGGCGATACTCAAGCGGCGCATCACCTTCCTCGCGAAGAAGGAGTACTTCACGGGCCCCGGCATCAAGGGCCGGCTGACCGCGGCCTTCTTCCGCAGCGCCGGCCAGATCCCGGTCGACCGCACCGGCAAGGAGGCGGGCCAGGCCGCGATCCGCGAGGGACTCGGGGTCCTGAGCAAGGACGAACTCCTCGGCATCTACCCGGAGGGCACCCGCTCGCACGACGGCCGGCTCTACAAGGGCAAGGTCGGGGTCGCGGTGATGGCGCTCAAGGCGCGCGTCCCGGTCATCCCCTGCGCGATGATCGGCACCTTCGAGGCGCAGCCGCCCGGCAAGGTCATCCCGAACGTCCACCCCGTGAAGATCCGCTTCGGTGAGCCCCTCGACTTCTCCCGCTACGAGGGCATGGAGAACGAGAAGGCGATCCTGCGCGCCGTGACCGACGAGATCATGTACGCGATCCTGGCGCTGTCCGAGCAGGAGTACGTCGACCAGTACGCGGCCGTCGCCAAGGCGGAGCAGGAAGCCGCAGCCAAGGCCCAGGCCAAGGCGGCGAAGGAACGCAAGCTGCCGCGGCTGCCCATAAGTTGACACGCCCCGGGGGACTCAGCCGAGGGCGTCGAGCGCCTCGTCGAGCAGCCTGCGCAGCCGCAACGCGTCCGCCGCCACGGCACTCACCAGGGCGGCGGGCCCGGCGAGGGGCATGACGGCGGCGTTCTCCCCCAGCACCCGAGTCGGCACCGGAGCGTCCGCGAACTCGGGCCGTACGACGACGAGTTGCCCGATCGCCCGAAACCCGCCGAGCCCTGCGGGCCCGTCCCAGCCACCCGGCGCACCGGGTCCGCAGGCCAGCTCCTGATCAAGGACGACCCGCCCGGCGACATCCACCCGGATCCGGCTCCCGAGCCGCCCGGGCTCCTCTCCCACCCGCCCGAGCACCTGCTCCTCACGCAGGACGAGCCGCCCGGTCGCACCGACATCGACGCGGGTGGTCACCCGCAGATCACTGCCCCGGGCGGAGATCAACTGTTCGGGCAGCCAGTGCAGTTCACCCCCGTCGGCGACGGACAGCCGTACGTCGTAACGCGCCTCGCCCTTGCTCTGTCCCGGCAGCGCGATGGTGGCCGCTGCCGACTGGACGCGCAGCCGGGCGCCGGCCTCCACGTCGGCCTCGATGGCGAACTGGTCACCACCGAGCGGCCCGCTCATCGCCCCGACGAGCGCCACCCGCGCCTCGGCGCCGCTCCCCCGCGTCCGCCTGAGCGCCAGTGGCCCGTCACCGTCGAGCACGGGCAGTGAGGTGCCGCCTCGCCCGTCGTCCCGGGCGACGATCCGCGCACGGGCCCGCACCCCACCGGCGGTGGCGGTCACGCCGTCCACGCCACGAGCTGAGCCCGCACCCAGTCGGCGACGTCCCTGACTCCGGGCTCGTTCCTCAGCGACTGGAACACGACCGGCAGTTCGGCTCGCTGCGCCTTGGCGTCGGCCGCCATCCGTGCCAGATCGGAGCCGACGTACGGTGCGAGGTCGGTCTTGTTGACGACGAGCAGATCGGCGGTCGTCACCCCCGGACCGCCCTTGCGCGGAATGTCGTCCCCACCGGCGACATCGATCACGAAGATCTGGGCGTCGACGAGCCCCCTGGAGAAGGTGGCGGTGAGGTTGTCCCCACCGGACTCCACGAGGATGAGCTGAAGCGGCCCGACCGCGTCCTCCAGGTCCTCGACGGCCTCGAGGTTCGCGGAGATGTCGTCCCGGATCGCGGTGTGCGGACATGCCCCCGTCTCCACGGCCGTGATCCGCTCGGGCGGCAACACGGCCTCCCGCAACAGGAACTCGGCATCCTCGCGCGTGTAGATGTCGTTCGTGACGACGGCCAGGGACAGCTCGTCCCGCAGTGCACGGCAGAGCGCGGCGACCGTGGCCGTCTTACCGGACCCCACGGGCCCACCGAGCCCGATCCGCAGGGCACGCCGCGACCCGTCGGGGCGGTGGGCATCGGCACTGACGGCGGAGGGGCCGTGGTGGGAGTGGTCGAGATGCATGAGCGACTCCTTCTGATGCGAGGGATATTCAGCCCGTCCGGCGTTTGAGGACGAGGCCGTTCAGGCCGAAGCGGGGGTCTGGGGGCGGCAGCCCCCAGGTACGGGACGGGTAGGGGCGGCGGGGGCGAAAAACACTCACGACGCAAACAACCGCACGCCCCAAGCCGCATGCACCTCCGCCCCCACCTCCAACAGCGGAGCAGAAGCGGCAGGCAACGCATCGACCCCGTCACCGACAGCACACCGCCCCGCCTCGACCGCCCGATCCACCACCCGGTCCACCTCAGGCGCCAACCGAGCCAGCACCCCCGTGGCGTCAAAGGGATCAAGACTCAGCAACCGCACCGTCGCACTCGCCGGCCCGCTCACACACTCGTAAGCCGCGCAGTAAGCCGCCTCCACGGCCCCCAACCCCGCGGCCCGAGCCGCGACCCCCAGCACGACCGGCTGATGAGCCCCTTTGGGAAACCGCCGGGCCAGCTCGTCCAGCTCCTCGGACGGCCAAGTGGCCCGAGCGGCCCGCATCAACTGCCGCCCCAGCTTCCGCGCGGCGAGCCGCAAGGCGGGCGAAGGCGTACGCGCGTCGGCCGCCGCGTCGAGGGCGACCGCATCACCCCCGAGCGCAGCCGCCGCGGCGAGCGAGCCCGCGACCAGGCCCGCCGTGTGCAACCGCCCCCGGCAGAAGTCCTCCAGGCTCGCGGCCCCGGTGATCCGCCCCGCCTTGACGGCTGCCTCGGCCCCGCCGGAGTGCGCGTGGCCCCCGGCGGGAAAGCGGCCGTCGGCAAGGACGAGGAGTGCAGCTCGTGACATCAGAACAGCCACCCAACCCTCAGAACAGGAAGTACCGCTGAGCCATGGGCAGTTCGGTGGCCGCCGTGGCCTCCACCAGCTCCCCGTCGATGTGCACGGCGAAGCTGTCGGGATCGACCCGCACGTCGGGCCGGGCGTCGTTCTCCCGCATGTCGGCCTTGGTGACGCCACGCGTCGACTCGATGGCCACGAACCGCTTCCCGAGCTGAAGCCGCTCCGGCAGCCCGTCCTCGATCGCGAGCGGGGCGACGAAGTTGACCGAGTTCGCCGCCGGCGCCCGGCCGATCGCGCCGAACATCGGGCGGGGCAGGATCGGCTGCGGCGTCGGGATGGAGGCGTTGGCGTCGCCCATCTGCGCGTACGCGATCTGCCCGCCCTTGATGACGAGTTGGGGCTTGACCCCGAAGAACGCCGGCTCCCACAGCACCAGGTCGGCGAGCTTGCCGCTCTCCACGGAGCCGATCTCACTGCCGAGGCCCTGCGCGAGCGCGGGGTTGATCGTGTACTTGGCCACGTACCGCCTCACCCGCCGGTTGTCGGCCCGCCCGTCGCCCGGCAGCGCGCCCCGCCGCCGCTTCATCACATGGGCGGTCTGCCAGGTCCGCATGACGACCTCGCCCACCCTCCCCATGGCCTGCGAGTCGGAGGAGATGATCGAGATCGCGCCGAGGTCGTGCAGTATGTCCTCCGCCCCGATGGTCGACGGCCGGATCCGCGACTCGGCGAAGGCGAGGTCCTCCGGCACCGCCGGGTTGAGGTGATGGCACACCATCAGCATGTCGAGGTGTTCCTCGGCGGTGTTGACGGTGAACGGGCGCGTCGGGTTCGTCGAGCTCGGCAGCACGTGCGGTTCGGATACGACGGTCATGATGTCCGGCGCGTGCCCGCCGCCCGCGCCCTCGGTGTGGTACGCGTGGATGCCCCGGCCGGCGATGGCGGCAAGCGTGTCACCGACGAAGCCGGCCTCGTTCAACGTGTCCGTGTGGATGGCGACCTGGATGCCGGTCCGGTCGGCGACGGTCAGCGAGGCGTCGATGACGGCCGGGGTGGTGCCCCAGTCCTCGTGGAGTTTGAGGCCGAGCGCGCCGCCGCGGATCTGGGACAGCATCGCCTCGTGGGAGACGGTGTTGCCCTTGCCCAGCAGGCCGAAGTTGACGGGGTGGCCCTCCATCGCCTCCAGCATCCGGGCCAGATGCCAGGGGCCGGGCGTCACGGTGGTCGCCTTCGAACCCTCGGCCGGCCCGGTGCCGCCGCCCACCAGGGTCGTGATCCCCGACGCGAGCGCCTCGTCGGCGATCTGCGGGCAGATGAAGTGGACGTGCGCATCGATGGCGCCGGCCGTCAGGATCCGCCCGTTGCCCGCGATGATCTCGGTCTCGGGGCCGATGACGAGGTCCGGGTGCACCCCGTCCATCGTGTCGGGGTTGCCCGCCTTGCCGATGCCGGTGATCCGGCCGTCGCGGATGCCGACGTCGGCCTTGACGATGCCCCAATGGTCGATGATCACGACGCCGGTGATGACCGTGTCCGGGGTGCCCTCCGCGCGCGTGGCCCGCGACTGGCCCATGGACTCGCGGATGACCTTGCCGCCGCCGAACACCGCCTCGTCACCGGCGAGTCCGGGACCGCCGGAGCGGTCCTCCTCGATCTCGACCAGCAGATCGGTGTCGGCGAGCCGGACGCGGTCACCGGTGGTCGGGCCGAACAGGTCGGCGTACGCGGCACGGGAGATCTCAGGCATCGAGGGCACCTCCGGTCTCCCCGCGCAGGCCGGGCACCACACGGGCGCCGGTGAGCGGGACGAGTTCGACGTCGACGGGGATGCCGGGCTCGAAGCGCACGGCGGTGCCTGCGGCGACGTTGAGCCGCTTGCCGCGGGCGGCGGCGCGGTCGAAGTCCAGTCCGGGGTTGGCCTCGGCGAAGTGGTAGTGGGAGCCGACCTGGACCGGCCGGTCGGCGGCGTTGAGGACGGTCAGCCGGATGACCTCACGGCCCTCGTTGTATGCGATCGGGCCGTCGGCGAACAGGATCTCTCCGGGGATCATCGAAGCCCCTTCACACGATCGGGTCATGGACGGTGACGAGCTTGGTGCCGTCCGGGAAGGTCGCCTCGACCTGGACGTCGTGGATCATCTCGGGGATGCCCTCCATGACGTCGTCCCGCGTGAGCAGCTTGCGTCCGGAGGACATGAGCTCGGCGACCGTACGGCCGTCGCGGGCGCCCTCGAGGATGTGCGACGTGATGAGGGCGACCGCCTCGGGGTGGTTGAGCTTCAGCCCGCGGTTCCGGCGCTTCTCGGCGACGTCGGCCGCCACGTGGATGAGCAGCCGCTCTTGCTCGTGCGGGGTCAGTTGCACGTCCCACCTCACAGTCCTCGCTCCGGACCGTGCGGGGTCCGGTTGCCGCAGCCGCCACGGGGCAAAGTGCCAGGTGGCGTGGATCGGCAGGCTAGTTGGACCGAGTTTCGGGCACGTTAACCAAGCTGTGGTCCACCGGCCGTTCCCCGCTCGTCCCGCATGCTCATCAGCGCCCGCAGCCCGTCCCTGAGCACCTCGACCGGGGCGGGCCCGAAGAGGGACTGCTGGGCGATGAATCCCAGGACCGCGGCGATCATCGTGCGGGCCACATGGTCCGGCGCCGCGTCGGCCGGCATCATCCCCGCCTCCTGGTAGCCCTCGACGATCCGAGCCCAGGCCGTGCGCACCGAGCCGTAGCCCTCCCGCAGGATCGCCGCCAGCTCCTCGTTGCGCAGTGTCTCCGTCCACACCTGGATGACCAGCCGCGGAAACGCGGGCCTGCCGTCGACGACCAGGGACTCGCGGGCGGCGAGGGTCCTGCCGAGGACCGAGGCGACCAGTTCGTCCGGCGGCGGGGGCGGGCTCTGCCGCGCCGCCTCCTCGAAGGCCCCGCGGACCGATCCGAGCACTTCGGCGACGATCGCGCCGATCAGGGCCTCCTTGCCGCTGAAGTAGCGGTAGACCGCCCCCGCCGAGAGGTCGACCTCCTTCAGCACGTCCTGCATGGAGGTGGCGTGGAAGCCGTTGCGGGCGAAGCAGATCGCGGCGCCGTCGAGGATCTGCCGGCGGCGGGCGTCGAGGTGTTCCTGGGATACGCGGGCCATGGTCACAAAGTAAAACGAACATTCCTTCTTGACAAGGAGCGGCATCAGCAGGACGGTGGGGACGTCAGCAAAAACGAACGATCCTTCTTTTTAGCCGGGAGTCCCCATGCCCACCTCGTCCGCTACGCCACCGAGGGCCGCCACACCCAGGCGCATGATCGCGGTCGTCGTCCTCGTCCCCCTCCTCGCCGCCCTCGCCCTGTGGGCCTTCGCCTGGCCCGCCGCCCGCACCGCCCCCCGCGACCTGCCGCTCGGGGTGGCCGGACCGGCCGCCGCCACGGCCCAGGTGGAGAAGCAACTCGGCCGGCACGAGGGCGCGTTCGAGATCCACCGCTACGCCGACGCGGCCGCCGCGCGGGACGCGATCGAGGACCGGGCCGTATACGGCGCGGTCGTCGTGACCCCGCAGGGCCCCGAGCTCCTGACCGCCTCGGCCGCGAGCCCGGCCGTCGCCCAGCTGCTGCAGCAGGCGGTGACGCACCAGGCAGCCGCCGAGGGCACCCAGGTCAAGACCGTCGACGTCGTCCCCACAGCAGCGAACGACCCGCGTGGCGCCGCCCTCGGCGCGAGCGTCCTGCCACTTGCCCTGGCCGGCATGGCGGCGGGCGCGGCGGTGACCCTGCTCGGGCTGCGCGGCATCCGGGCCGTGAGCGCTCTGGCCGGCGCCGCCACCCTGATCGGCATGGTCGCGGCCGCGCTCGCGCACAGCTGGCTGGGGATCCTCACCGGCGACTGGTGGGCGGAGGCCGGGGTGTTCGCGCTGACGACGCTGGCCGTGAGCGCGGCCGTCGCGGGGCTCGCCGCGCTGATCGGCAACGCGGGCATCGGCGTCGTGTCGTTCCTGGTGATGTTCCTCGGCAACCCCTTCTCGGGAGCGGCCTCGGCGCCGCAGATGCTGCCCGAGCCGGCCGGCGTCATCGGCCAGTGGCTGCCGCCGGGGGCGGGCACGACCCTGCTGCGCTCGGTGTCCTTCTTCGACGGCGCGGCGGCGATCGGTCCCGCCATGACGCTGTCCTGGTGGGCCGCGCTGGGACTGGGCGCCGTACTGCTCGGGAGCGCCCTGCGGTCCCGTAAGCCGAGCCCCGAGCCGTCGGCCGAGAGGGAGCTCGCCCCCGTCGGCTGAGCCGCCGCCCGGCCACACCGAACCGACCGTGCACCCCCGCTGTAGCGGACGGGGGTGCACGGTCCTGTCGTTCCGGGGTGCGGCGGACGGACGCCCGGAAGCCGGGGCGGCGTCCGGAAGGGCGGCCCTACGAGGAGCTCGAACCCCGATGCTCCGCGGCGATACCGAAGCGCTGTCGTTCGCGGGGAGCGGATCCGACCTCTCGGACGCTGGAGACCGCGCTGATCACCTGCTCCTCGGTGAGCTCCGCCGGCTCCCCGAGCTTCTCGAGTCGTTCGAGGTCAGAGGCGGAGACAAGGGCGACAAGAGGCTTTCCGTGGCGCGTCACGACGACGCGCTCACCGCCGTACACCACGCGATTGATCAGGTCGGCGAGCTCAGCCCTGGCTTGCGTCACCGGAATCTCGTAGGCCATGCTCCCCACATTACGTCATGTACGTCCTGTACATTTTTTACAGGCACCTCGACAACGGAGCGTGAGCCATGACCCGACCGTCAGCCCGCTATGTACTGCCCGAGTTCACCGAGCGCACGAGTTCAGGCCTCAGGACGCAGGATCCGTACTCGAAGCTGCTGGAGGAGCGGATCGTCTTTCTCGGCACGCAGATCGACGACACCTCGGCGAACGACGTGATGGCCCAGTTCATGTACCTGGAGCACAAGGACCCCGACCAGGACATCTCGCTGTACATCAATTCGCCCGGCGGCTCGTTCAGCTCCATGTCGGCGATCTACGACACGATGCAGTACGTCACCTGCGACGTGGAGACGATCTGCCTGGGCCAGGCCGGCGCGTCCGGTGCGGTGCTGCTCGCCGCGGGCACCCCGGGGAAGCGGTTCGCGCTGCCGGGGGCCCGGGTGGTGATCCATCAGCCGGGGCTGCCCGAGCCGATCGAGGGCCAGGCCAGTGATCTGGCCATCCAGGCCGACGAACTGACGCGGATTCGGGCCCGGCTGGAGGAGATGCTCGCCCGGCACACCGGGCGCAGCCGCGAGCAGGTGACCGAGGACATCGAGCGGGACAAGATCCTCAACGCTCAGGAGGCACTGGAGTACGGGCTGGTGGACCGGATCATCCCCAGCCGCAAGGCGACCCTCGCGCCGCCCACGGGGCGGTGATCGGCCGGTGCTGCCACCCGAGCTGCCGCCCCTGCCCGCACTGACCCGTGCGGAGGGCGAGTTGATCGACCGTTATCTCGATGTGGTGGACCTGCTCGGCCGGATCAACCCGGCGCAGGACGGCGACACCTACCGCGGACTGCGTGCCGCCCAGGCGCTCGTCCGCAAGGCGGCCGAGCTGCGGGACGCGCTGGCGCTGATGCATCAGCGGGGCGAGACGGAGCTGCACGCCCCCACGCTCGCGCGTGCGCTGCGCGTGCTGGACGGGGAGCGCCGCACGGCTCGTGTCACGGTGCCGCCGCGCTCCGACAGTTGACGACGTGTACAGACCGGTCCCGGACGTCTCGATGCCACTGACGAGGCGTCCGGAGCAAGGCTGAAACGGACCAAACGGCGTACCCCCAATCGGCGTAGCCGCGGCTCCTTTTGCGGGCCCGTCAGGGTTGCGCCACGGGCAGGAGCCCAGGGTGGAACGAGGCGCTCCATCGCTGGTCCGGGACTCCTTCGCCCTCTGGACACCCTCTCGAACACGCGGGTACCCACCCGAACGGGTGAGTGGTGACTAACACCACAAATCCCCGGTTCCGTTGGGTATTTCGCTCATCCGTGCGCCAAGATCCCTGTCTGACGACAAGCCCCCGCCACAGCGGCGGGGCGGTCCGGGCGGACGCCGAGTCCTGCCGCCGCCCGGATGACCGGTCGACAGGAGTGGATCGGCAGGAGTGGAGGACCCGAGCAAGACGGGTCGCCGGAGCGGACGTTCGTTCGATCCGAGCAGCCCTTGGGGTGAAGCCGCGGCAACGCGGCCGGGCAACTTCGCCAGCCCGAATCCGACAGGTCATCCTTCACAGGCGGCTGACGAAGGGTTGCGCATGACTGCGCTCAATCGTGTCCCGTCGCTCATGGCCCGGGCCGGCACGGCCTCGGCTCTCACCATCGCCGCAGTGGGCGGCTCGATAGTGGCGCCCGGCTTCACCTCCGAGGCAGAGGCGGCCACACCGGCGACGAAGGCACTCCAGGTCGCGGCCTCCAAGAAGGGCTCCCCGTACAAGTGGGGCGCCACGGGGCCGACCCGTTTCGACTGCTCCGGGCTGACGCTGTACTCGTTCAAGAAGGCGGGCAAGAAACTGCCCCGTACGGCGGCCCAGCAGTACAACAAGACCCGCCACATCTCGGCCAAGAGCCGCAAGGCCGGAGACCTGGTGTTCTTCCACTCGGGGTCGTACGTCTACCACGTCGGCATCTACGCCGGGAAGGGAAAGATCTGGCACTCCCCCAAGAGCGGGGACGTGGTGAAGCTGCAGAAGATCTGGACCAGGAGCGTCTGGTACGGCCGGGTCAAGTGACCCTCCCGGGGGCGATGGCGGCGGCCTGACACGCCGTCATCGCCCTCGGGGCACCGGAAAGGCCGTCAGACGGCCGTCAGCGGCCCGGCGAGGAGTCCCACGCCGAAGGCCGTCAGCGCGACGCCGGTGACGGTCGTGACAGCACGGGAGGCGCGCGGCCGGCGCAGCCACCGCCCGAGCCGGTCCACCAGCAGAGCGACCACCTGGAACCACACCATCGCGATCGCGAGCACGATCAGGGCGAGCAGCAGCGTCCTGGGCAGGGCCGGAGCGCCCGCGGGCACGAACTGGGGCAGCACGCTGAGGAAGGTGAGGGACGCCTTCGGATTGAGGGCGTTGGTGACGAAGCCCTGCCGCAGCGGTCGCCCGGTGGAGTCCTCGCGCGTGTCCGCCACTTCACTGCGCCGCTGTCGCAGCGTCTGGACGCCCAGATACAACACATAGACCCCGCCGACCACTTGGAGCGCACGGAACAGCGCCGGTACGGCGGCCAGGACCGCGGCGACCCCCAGCACCGCCAGCGTCACATGCACCAGCAGCCCGGCCCCGATCCCGAACGCGCAGGCGATGCCGGCCCGGCGGGAGACGAGGGCGTTGCGCACGACGACGGTGAAGTCGGCGCCGGGCATGGCGACGAGGCCTGCGGAGACCCCGGTGAAGGCGATGAGCTGAGCGTCCATGGCACCCAGCGTGCCGCGCGTCAGCCTTCAGCAGGTATGTCGAATATCCTGGGCTGCCCTAAAGCATTCGTTAAGGCAGACTGGATACGGCGGACGAGGAGCCCGGCATGTACGACCCGACCAGGCTCGCCGCCCTGGTGGCGGTCGCCGAGGCGGGTTCGATCACCCGGGCGGCCGAGCGGCTCGGCTACACCACGCCCGCGCTCTCCCAGCAGCTGGCCAAGCTGGAGCGCGAGGCGGGCACGGCCCTTCTGGTACGGCACCACCGCGGGGCGCGGCTGACGGGAGCGGGCGAGCTGCTGGTGGCGCGGGCCCGGCGGGTGCTCGACGAGCTGGAGCGGGCACGGCACGAGCTGGCCCGGCTGACCGGCCTGTCGGGCGGCACGCTCCGGCTCGGCACCTTCCAGACCGCGGGCATCCATCTGCTGCCGCCCGCCCTCAGCGCCTTCCGGCGGGCCCATCCGGACGTGGAGCTGACGGTCGCCGACTACGAACCGTCGGCCGGCGTCGCCGCCGTGGCGACCGGTGAGGTGGATCTGGCCCTGACGCACGCGTATGAGCCGGGCGACCCGATCCCGCTCGCTTCCTCGGTCCGCGTCGAACCGATCCTCGTCGAGGAGCTGGTCCTGGTGTCCGCTCCGGGCCACGCCCTCACCAGCGGGACCGCACGGCTGCCGCTGGCCGAGCTCGCCGGGCAGCCGCTGATCAGCATGGCGCCGGACGCTCCGGCCCGGCGTGGCGTGGAGGCGGTGCTGGCCCGGGCAGGCGCCCTGCCCTCGGTCCTGGTGCCGACGCCGGGGTATCTCCTGGTGTGCGCGCTGGCCAGTGCGGGACTCGGGGTCGCGGTCGTCCCGGAGATGGTGGCGCGTACGTCGGTCACACCGGTGGGGGTGCGCGCGCTGGAGGGCGGACAACTGCGCCGTACGATCTCGGTCGCCCACCGGAGCGAGGAGGCGGCTCCGGCCGCGGACGCCTTCCGGGCCTTGCTGCGCGGCACGTTCGGCCGGTCGAGGCAGACCTGAGGGGCGGGCTCGCGGCTATGGTTCCTGGGGTCCGGCGGTCGGCACGGGTTCGGCGGGCACCGTCCACGGCAGTTCGATGGAGATGGTCTTGCCGCCTTCGCGGGTCGGGCGCACTCTCAGCTTGCCGCCGCATTCAGCGGTCAGCCAGCGGATGATGACCAGGCCACGGCCGTTGTCCTGCTGGACGGCGGCGGGCAGCCGCTTGGGGAAGCGTGGGTGGCTGTCGGTGACCCCGATGCGCAGGTGTTCGTCACGGTCGAGCACGAGGTCCACCGTGAAGGTGGGTGACTGCCCGAGGGTGTGCTGTACGGCGTTGGTGGTGAGTTCGGAGACGATCAGGCGGATGGTGTCGGCCACTTCCGTGTCCGGTGGCAGTCCCCACTCCGCGAGGGTGGTGACCACAAAGATCCGGGCCGCGGAGACCGAGGCGGGATCGCTCGGCAGAGTGACGGATGCTTCCAAATGATCTGCCATGGCGATGTCGTCCCTTTCCCAACGGGACCGCAGTCCGACACGGAGCGGAGGGTTCGAGTACGGTCCCGGACTGGTGCTTCGTCGCCAGACTGCCATTACCAGGGCCGTCACGGTGCCGATCCCCCAAGATATGCATATATCTGTCGCTCGAAGCGGTGAACTCTGCGACGGCAGACCGTATTTGGGCGGCTCGGTTGGAGTAAGGAGTTGCCCATGCAGCACGGTCCCGCGGTGCGCCGCCGGAAACTGGGCGCGGAACTGCGTGCGTTACGCACCGGGGCGGGACTCACCAGTGGTGAGGCGGCCCGGCTGGTGGGCTGGCACCAGTCCAAGGTGAGCCGGATCGAAACGGGCGCCAGCGGGGTGAAACCGGCCGATGTGCGGTTACTGCTCGACGTCTACGGCGTACAGGATGCCCGACTACGTCAGTTGCTGCTGGTGTTGGCGGGCTCCGACGAGGGCGGCGGCCGGGATCACTGGTGGCACGCGTACCGCGGAGTGCTGCCGCCGACGTACCGCGACTTCATCAGCCTGGAGTCCCAGGCGAGCGCGATGCGCACGCTGGAGACCTCCGTGGTGCCCGGGCTGCTGCAGACGCCGGAGTACGCCCGTGCGGTGACCCGGGCCGCGGTGGGCGGGCTCGACGACGACGCCGACGACCGTCTGGACGCGCTGGTCGCCGTCCGTCTGGCCAGGCAGGACGTGCTGCGCGCCGAGCCGCCGCTGGAGCTGAGCGCGGTGCTCGACGAGGCGGTGCTGCACCGGGAGATCGGCGGGCCCGAGGTGATGGAACAACAGTTGAGGCGGCTGGTGGAGGCGGCGCGATTGCCGCAAGTCCGGCTGCAGGTCCTGCCGTTCGCGGCCGGCGAGCATATCGGCATCACCGGGCCTTTCGTTATCTTCTCATTTTCGCGCACTTCTGATCTGGATGTGGTTGTTCTCGACCACTTGACGAGTAGCCTCTACCTCGAACGGAAAGAAGACCTCCAGGCCTACACGGAGGCCTTCAACGCCCTTCGGATCCACGCCCTTTCGCCCGAGGAATCGATGGATTACATCGCCGCACTGGCTGGCGGCGCGTAAGGAGGCACCATGACCGCCCTGCCTCGGAAGGTGAGTTCAAGCACCGAAGTGCATGGTGCACGATGGCTGCGCAGCAGCTACAGCACCGGAGCCAACAATTGCGTCGAGATGGCGCGGCCGCACTCGGGTCCCTGGACCGGACTGCTCGCCGTGCGCGACTCCAAGGACCCGGCCGGACCCGCACTGCTCTTCTCCCCCGAGAGCTGGGCGGGCTTCACGGCGGCGCTCCAGTCCTGACAGTTTCCCGATCAGCCTGACCGATTCCGATCATTTCCGGTCGGTTCCGCCGGGCGCGACGGCAGGGCCGTGTCACGCCGACTCATGGCCGTGTCTCGCCGATGACCCGTACAGCGCGTTCGATCTGCCCCTCGGAGAGGTCCGCGCGGGCGGTCAGCCTCAGCCGTGAGATGCCGTCGGGGACGGAAGGAGGTCGGAAACAGCCCACGGCCAGGCCTGCCGCCCGGCACTCGGCCGCCCAGCGCACGGCCTCCTCCGGGGACGGCGCGCGGACGGAGACGACCGCCGCGTCCGGCCGTACGGCTTGATGACCCGCGGCGGTCAGGCGTGCGTGCAGCTCGCTCGCCACCTCGCGGGCCCGCGCCGCGCGCTCCGGCTCGCGGCGCAGCAGTCTCAGTGCCGCCAGGGCCGCGCCCGCCGCCGCGGGGGCGAGGCCGGTGTCGAAGATGAAGGTCCGGGCCGCGTTGACCAGGTGGTCGATCACCCGGGCGGGGCCGAGCACGGCGCCGCCCTGGCTGCCGAGCGACTTGGACAGCGTGACCGTGACGACGACGTCGTCGGCGCCCGCGAGCCCCGCCGCGTGCGGGGCGCCGCGGCCGCCGGCGCCGAGCACACCCAGGCCGTGGGCGTCGTCGACGACCAGACCGGCGCCGTGCTCCCGGCACGCTTCGGCGAACCGGGCCAGCGGGGCCGCGTCGCCGTCGACCGAGAAGACGGTGTCGGACACGACGACGGCGGGCCCGTCGTGCGTCTGGAGCGTCTTGCGCACCGCGTCCGGATCGGAGTGCGCCACGACCTGTGTCGTGCCGCGCGCCAGTCGGCAGCCGTCGATCAGCGAGGCGTGGTTGCCCGCGTCGGAGACGATCAGCGAGCCGTGCGGCGCCAGCGCGGTGACCGCGGCGAGGTTGGCCGCGTAGCCGGACGAGAAGACCAGGGCCGCCTCGACGCCGCAGAAGTCGGCCAGCTCGCGCTCCAGCTCGGTGTGCAGCTCGGTCGTGCCCGTCACGAGCCGGGAGCCGGTCGCGCCGCCGCCCCACGCCCGCGCGGCCCGCGCGGCGCCCTCGGTGACCTCGGGGTGGCGGGCCAGGCCCAGGTAGTCGTTGCTCGCGAGGTCGAGGAGCGGCGATTCGGCGGGGCGGGGGCGCAGCGTCCGCACGAGTCCGGCGCGGCGGCGCAGCTCCGCCTGCTCGTCGATCCAGCCGAACGCCATGACTCCTCCGGGCTTTTGTAGGCAGTGGACAGACACTAGCCGCAGCGACGGGCCCCCACGGTGTGGCAATACCCACACATCCAATGGACAGGGTTGTGCAAACTCTCCTTGGCTCCGAGGCCCTCCGTACGTCAGGATCAGCTCCCATGGACCTGCTGAACACGCTGGTGGACAAGGGGCTTCGGCGCGAGCTGCCGACCCGCGAGGAAGCCTTGGCCGTCCTCGCCACTTCCGACGACGACCTGCTCGATGTGGTGGCCGCGGCCGGGAAGGTGCGCCGGCAGTGGTTCGGCCGACGGGTGAAACTCAACTATCTCGTCAACCTCAAGTCGGGCCTGTGTCCGGAGGACTGCAACTACTGTTCGCAGCGGCTCGGCTCGACCACCGGCATCCTGAAGTACACCTGGCTTAAGCCGGACGAGGCCTCCCAGGCCGCGGCCGCCGGTTTGGCGGGAGGCGCCAAGCGCGTCTGCCTGGTGGCGTCCGGGCGCGGCCCGACCGACCGGGACGTGGACCGGGTCTCCAAGACCATCAAGGCGATCAAGGACGAGAACGAGGGCGTCGAGGTGTGCGCCTGCCTCGGCCTGCTCTCCGACGGCCAGGCCGAGCGGCTGCGTGAGGCGGGCGCGGACGCCTACAACCACAACCTCAACACCTCCGAGAGCACGTACGCGGACATCACGACCACGCACACCTACGCCGACCGTGTCGACACCGTGAACAAGGCGCACGCGGCGGGCCTCTCGGCCTGCTCGGGCCTGATCGCGGGCATGGGTGAGAGCGACGAGGACCTGGTCGACGTCGTCTACTCGCTGCGCGAGCTGGACCCCGACTCGGTGCCGGTCAACTTCCTGATCCCGGTCGAGGGCACCCCGCTCGCCAAGGAGTGGAACCTCACCCCGCAGCGGTGCCTGCGCATCCTGGCGATGGTGCGGTTCGTCTGCCCCGACGTCGAGGTCCGGATCGCCGGTGGCCGCGAGGTCCACCTGCGCACCATGCAGCCCCTCGCCCTGAACCTGGCCAACTCGATCTTCCTCGGCGACTACCTGACCACCGAGGGCCAGGCCGGCAAGGCCGACCTGGAGATGATCGCGGACGCCGGGTTCGAGGTGGAGGGCACCGACCAGGTGACGCTGCCGGAGCACCGGGCGACGGCCGGGGGCGGGTGCGGCTCGCACGAGAGCGCCGGGTGCGGATCGCACGACGGTGCCGGGTGCGGATCGGACGAGAGCGCCGGGTGCGGATCGCACGAAGGCGGCGGTGTGTGCGGTACGGCCGACCCCGCCGCGGCGTCCGGCGAGCCGCGCACCGACCTGGTCACCGAGCCGCGCACCGACCTCGTCGCCGTGCGCCGCCGGGGCGCCGGAACGGACCTCGCGCCCAATGCCTGACCCGCGTCACGGGGCCGGCCTGACCGTGCCCGAGCTGCTGGAGCTGGACCGGCGGCACGTCTGGCATCCGTACGGCCCGATGCCCGGCCGTATCGAGCCGCTCGTCGTGGAATCGGCGAGCGGGGTGCGGCTGACCTTGGCGGACGACACGGGCGAACTGGTCGACGGTATGTCGTCCTGGTGGTCGGCGATCCACGGCTACAACCACCCGGTGCTCAACGAGGCCGCGCGCGAGCAGCTGTCGCGGATGAGCCATGTGATGTTCGGCGGGCTCACCCACGAGCCCGCCGTACGCCTGGCAAAGCTCCTTGTCGACATGTCGCCCGACGGTCTGGAGCATGTCTTCCTCGCGGACTCCGGGTCGGTGTCCGTCGAGGTCGCGGTCAAGATGTGCCTGCAGTACTGGCGTTCGCTGGGTCGCCCCGGCAAGCAGCGGCTGCTGACCTGGCGCGGCGGCTACCACGGCGACACCTGGCAGCCGATGTCGGTGTGCGACCCCGAGGGCGGGATGCACGAGCTGTGGACCGGGGTGCTCCAGCGCCAGGTGTTCGCGGACCCGCCGCCGTCCGAGTACGAGGAGTCGTACGCCGATCAACTGCGCTCGCTCATCGAGCGGCACGCCGACGAACTGGCGGCGGTGATCGTCGAGCCTGTGGTGCAGGGCGCGGGCGGGATGCGGTTCCACTCCCCCGGGTATCTGCGGGTGCTGCGGGAGGCGTGCGACGCGCACGACGTGCTGCTGGTGTTCGACGAGATCGCGACCGGCTTCGGGCGCACGGGCGCGCTGTTCGCGGCGGACCACGCGGCGGTGACGCCGGATGTGATGTGCGTGGGCAAGGCCCTGACGGGCGGCTACATGACGATGGCCGCGACGCTGTGCACCTCGCGCGTGGCGGACGGGATCTCGCGGGGCGATGTGCCGGTTCTGGCCCACGGCCCGACGTTCATGGGCAACCCGCTCGCCGCCGCGGTCGCCTGCGCCTCGATCGAGCTGCTTCTCGGTCAGGACTGGCCGGCCGAGGTCAAGCGGATCGAGGCTGGGCTGCGTGAGGGGCTCGCCCCCGCGGCCGACATTCCGGGCGTCAAGGACGTACGGGTGCTCGGTGCGATCGGGGTCGTGCAACTCGACCACGCCGTCGACATGGAGGCGGCGACGGCGGCCGCCGTGCGCGAGGGCGTATGGCTGCGGCCGTTCCGCGACCTCGTCTACACGATGCCGCCGTACGTCACGGACGACGCGGACGTGGCACGGATCGGCCGTGCGGTGCGCGCGGCAGTACGAGAGGGATGAACATGCCGATCCTGGTGATCACGGGGACGGGCACGGAGGTCGGCAAGACGGTCACGACCGCCGCGGTCGCCGCGACGGCGATGGGCGCCGGCCGGTCGGTGGCGGTGCTCAAGGCCGCGCAGACCGGCGTAGGGCCGGACGAGAGCGGGGACGCGGAGGAGACGGCACGGCTCGCGGGCGTGGTGACGACCGCCGAACTCGCCCGCTACCCCGACCCGTTGGCCCCGGCGACGGCGGCGCGGCGAGCCGCTCGGCCTGCCGTCCGCCCGCAGGAGATCGCCGAGGCGGCCGCCAAGTTGGCCGCCGAGCACGACCTGGTGCTGGTGGAGGGGGCGGGCGGGCTGCTCGTCCGCTTCGACGAGACGGGCGGCACGCTGGCGGACGCGGCCGAGCTGATGGCGGCGCCGGTGCTCGTGGTGGCGTCGGCAGGTCTGGGCACGTTGAACACGACGGAGCTGACGGCGCGTGAACTGCGCTCACGCCGAGTGGACTTGCTGGGTGTGGTGATCGGCAGCTGGCCCGCGGCACCGGATCTGGCGTCGCGCTGCAATGTCGCCGACCTGCCCGAGGTGGCGGGGGCCCCGCTGCTGGGTGCGGTGCCGACCGGCGCGGGGGCGCTGGCACCGGCCGACTTCCGTGCTGCGGCGCCGGGTTGGCTGGCGCCGCGGTTGTTCGGGACGTGGGATGCGGAGGGGTTCCGAGGGAGGGAGGCGCCGTGAAGCCCGCCGTTCCCGCGGAGTGGGGCGAATTGATCGACACGTGGGACGAGATCCGCCAGGGCTACTACCTCGGCGATGCGCCGGAGGCGGTACTGGACTGCGCGAGGAACCTCGAAGCGAGCGTCCGAGCCGGCGGTCCGGACACCGCTCTGTGGACCCTCGGACTGGTGCTGACAGGGCCCTACGTGATCTACGCCCGTCCGGATCCGGCGGCCGAGGCCCGTGTGCTGAAGGCGATGGGCGCCGTCGAGCAGGCTCTCGGAGGGGCCACCTGCGCCCATGACGAGCATCCGTGTGACGACATGCCGCTCGACGACGAGCTGGACAACCTTCGCGATGTCCTGGAAATACTGGCCCATGTCGATCCCCGGCCCGACGCCGAGCCGGAGGACTTGTTCGAACACCGGATGACGCGGGCGATCTGGACCTGCCCGCGGAACCTCGCCGGGTTCGCCCGCGCCTTCGCCGACGCCTAGCCGGTCCCGCCTCCCTCGCTCTCGTCGACCTCGGCGATGAGCCGCACCAGCTCGATACGGGAACGAATCCCCAGGCGGCTGAAGACGCCCCGCAGGTGGTGGTCGATCGTGCGCGGGCTGAGGGCGAGGCGATCGGCGATCTCCCGGTTGGTGGCTCCCTCGGCGGCCATACGGGCGACCAGGAACTGCTGGGCCGTGAGGCGGCCGGTCGGATTGTCGGGGCCGGTTCGCGTGGGGGTGGCCGGCGTGCCCAGGGCGCGGAGTTCGCAGCGGGCCCGGGCCGCGCAGTGCGGGGCGCCGAAGGAGTCGAACGCCTCCAAGGCGCTGTGCAGGCGGTCGCGTGCCTCCGTACGGCGGCGCAGTCGGCGCAGCGCGCTGCCGAACAGCAGCTCCGTACGGGCGCGTTCGAAGTCGCGGGTGCCGTGGGAGTGCAGGTCGAGGGCCACGCGGTAGTGGTCCACGGCTTCCGCGCCGGACGTGAGGAGGGCTCGGCAGCGGGCGCTGAGGGCCAGGTCGTCGGGGCTGCGCACAGCGTTCGCCCAGCGGTGGTAGTCGGCGTGGGCGACGCGGGCGACCCGGGTGTCGCCGGTGCGGACGGCGGCCTCGACGTAGTGCGGGGTGGCCAGGTGGCGGACGGCCCGGTGACCGTGCCCGGGTCCGAACCCGGCCAGGGCGCGCAGCCGGGCGGCCGCGGCGGCGAAGCGGCCGCCGCTCAGGTCGAGGACAGCGAGCGCCCACTGGGCGAGCGCGGCGGGCAGGCCCAGGCCACGGGCGAGGGCGTACGACCGTGCGCTCGCGGCGCGTTCGCGGCAGAGGTCCGCGTCTCCGGTGAGCGCCGCGAACATGGCCAGGGCCGCCTGCAGATGACAGGCGCCGTTGTCCTGACCGGTGGCGTGGGCCTGCCACAGCGCGTCCGTCGCGGCGGCCTCGCCGGCACGGGGGCGTCCGGTCCAGAAGTCGGCGTACACACGGAATTCCATCGCCTGCGGCACGGTCACGGGGGCGCCCCGCGCCCGGGCGGAGGCGGCCGCACGGACGGTCGCGGTGGCCGCGCGGGGGTGGTCGCCGAGGAGCAGGGCGGCGATCCCGGCGTGGAGGAGCACGGTGGGGTCACCACCCGGTCCACATCGCCCGGCCGCCGCCTCCAGCAGGTCACGCGCATCCTCGTACCGCCCGTCGAGTGCCGCCACGAGCCCGCCCAGCGTCCCTGGCGGGACGATCCCGAGTCGGTCGGCCACACGCGAGGCCTCGCGCAGGCGACGTAGGTCTCCGGTGTAGATGGCGGCTTCGGTGGCGCGGGCAAGGAGGTGGGTGGCGGGGGCCGGGGTGCGGGCCGTGGACCGCGAGCCCTCTCGCGCCCCGGCATCACACCCCGTCCGAACCGCCGCCGACACCAACGCGTCGAACGCCTCGCCCGCATTCCCCGCCCGCAGGTCGAGCACCCCGCTCAGGGCGTCCTCGGAGCCGGCAGCCGCCAACAGCCGTGCCCGTTCGCCGTCGCCCGATCGCCAGGCGTACCCGGCCGCCCGGGTCAGCAGGCGGGCCTGCTCGGACGGTTCGGGGCACAGGGCTGCGGCCCGTTCCGCCAATGCCCGCGCCAAGGGGAGCCGCCCCGCGGTCGCTGCCGTGCGCGCGGCGGCGCCGAGTTCCGCCGCGAGTCGGCCACTGGGGCCGGGCGCGCCGGCACCCCGGTGCCAGGAGCGCCACGGTGTCTCGCCCGCGCCGCCCAGCACACGGGCCAGCAGGCGGTGGACGTCGCGGCGGTCGGCCGGGGAGCCCGTCTCGTAGGCCGCGATCCGCGTCCACGCGTCGCGGAACACCACTCCGCCGGCACCCGCATGCGCGATCCCGGCAGCGTCGGCCGCGTCCAGGGACCGGGTGTCGAGGCTGGCGGCCATGACGGCGCGCAGAAAGGCGTCGGTGGGGACCGGGTACTGGTCGGCCGCGGCGAGGAGCAGGAGCAGGCGGGTGTCGTCCGGCAACGCCCTTATCTCCGATCGGCGTTCGCGCAGCAGGGCCGGGGCCAGCTCGGCCGGGTCCGTGGGCAGCGGGTCGAGGCCCCTCGCCTGGCGGTCGGTCAGACGCGGGACCAGTTCGGCGGCGGCGCGCGGATCGCCGTACACGGCACGCAGCACCCGTACCCGGACCCCTTCGGGAAGGGTGGCGGCCCGTTCTCGCCACGCGTCCGTGCGCTGCGGTGGCGAAGTGCGGTCAAGAGGTGGGGGGTTCACCGGTGTCACCACACGAATGACGTTACTGGCGAGTTATTTGAACCGTAAAGACCGGCGATTTCACCGATGCGGCGCGCGTAGACCGGCTCGACACTCCTGACAACCCCACACGTTTCAGGAGGCATCATGCAGCGCCACAAGCGTCGCATCGCCACGGCCGCCTCGGCCCTGGCCGCATCGCTCCTTCTGTCACTGCCCCTCTCCCCCACACCCGCGCACGCCGCGGCCCACGACCCCGTCGTCTTCGTGCACGGCCTGAGCAGCTCGGCGAGCAGCTGGGACGACTGGGCCGGCTACTTCGAGGCCGACGGTTACGCGGCGGCCGAGCTGGACGCCTGGTCGTACGACTGGGCCCAGTCGAACGCCACCACCGCCCAGCAGCTCGCGACCGAGATCAGAAACGTGCTCGCCCGGACCGGCGCCTCGAAGGTCGACCTGGTCGTCCACTCGCTGGGCGCGCTCAGTTCCCGCTACTACCTCAAGAACCTCGGTGGTACGTCGTACGTCGACGACTTCGTCTCCACGGCAGGGGTGAACCACGGCACGTCCACCGCCTCGTGGTGCGCGTGGCTGTACACCTCCTGCGCGGAGATGAACACCGGCAGCCCGTTCCTCACCGCCCTGAACTCCGGCGACGAGACCCCGGGTGGCGTGTCGTACGCCAGCTACTGGTCGAACTGCGACGAGGCGCTCACGCCCGACACCACGGCGATCCTGAGCGGCGCGACGAACGTCGAAGTCGGCTGTGTCTCGCACACCGACATGAACAACGACCACGGCGTGTACGAGCAGGTCCGGGACTTCATCGGCTGAGCCGGCCCGGAACGGCAGCCACCGCAACGGCGGGGGGTGCGTCGGCCCCTCACGGGGGACAATCAGGGTGAGTCACGTCCCGCCCGGGAGGTCCCCATGGCCCTACGGTCCCCACGGTCCGCCGTCTCCGGCAAGGTGCCACGGGATGCGGTGCACCACCCGCTGTTCGCCCGCTTCTACGCCCGGACCAGCGTCAGCGCCGAGACCCGGATGGGCATGGGCGGTGTCCGCGACCGGCTGCTGGCCGGGCTGTCCGGCCGGGTGATCGAGATCGGCGCGGGCAACGGCCTGAACTTCGCGCACTATCCGCGTGCCGTCTCGGAGGTCGTCGCCATCGAACCGGAGCGCCTGCTGCGGCAGTTGGCGGTGGAGTCGGCGCTGCGCGCGGGCGTGCCCGTGGATGTCGTGCCGGGCGCGGCGGAGGCGCTGCCGGTCAAGAGCGAGGCCTTCGACGCCGTGGTGCTCTCGCTGGTGCTGTGCAGCGTGCGGGACGTGCCGCGTGCGCTCGGTGAGGTACGGCGGGTGCTGCGGCCCGGCGGTGTCGTGCGGTTCTTCGAGCACGGGCGGGGCGGCGGGCGCGCCATGCTCCTCACTCAGCGCGCCCTGGACCGGACGGTGTGGCCGCTGGTGAGCGGCGGCTGCCATGTCTCCCGCGACCCGGTCGGGGCGCTGCGCGGGGCCGGCTTCGAACTCGGCCCCGTCCGGCGGGTGATGATGCCGGAGCAGGGGCCGACATTGCCCTCGTCGTACTGCGCTCTCGGGACGGCGTGGCGTCCGCCGGTCAGCGAGTAGTCACAGGCTCCACTGCCGAAGTTCCCGCGCGATGTCGTGCACCGTGGCCTCGCCGCTCTTCACCAGCCGGGCCAGGTCGCGCACCTGCTCGGGCGAGGTGACGACCTTGAGGCCGCTGGCGACGAGATAGGCGTAGGCGACGGCGGAGGCGAACAGGGCGTTGGAGCGCTCCAACGCGGGGACGTGGATGAGGAGTTGGAGCAGGGATGCGGCTCGGGCCTGCGGGCTGTCGTAGACGGGGACGTCGAATATCTCGGCCTCATGGCGTGCGACGGCCGCGACGAGGGCTCCCCAGTCGGTGACCTGGGGGTCCCCCGGGGTGTTCTGTTCGGCGAGCATCAGCAGCCAGGCAAGGTCGATGTTCAGATGGCTCAACGGATCAGTGGCGACCTTCGCGCGTGCCCTCACGGTCCGCGCCGAACTCCTCGGCGAACACCGACTCGTACTGCTTCATGAAATCGGCGGCGGCCTCCACGAACGTGTTGCCGACCTCGCCGGTGTCCTGCTTGACCAGCTCCTCGATGTAGCGGTTGACGCTCACACCTCGGGCCAGCGCGCGTTCGCGGGCGGCGCGGGCCGTGCCCTCGTCCACCCTCACGTTCAACTGGGTCTTCGCCATACTTCGAAGCTAGCGCGACCGCGCTAGCACGGCAAGGGCCCGCTCCGGAGCCCACCGGAGATCAAGGGACCACCCCGGACAGACGGGTGCCCCTTACATCGGTATCAGGGACCCGACCTGCGGCGGAGACCGACCGGGACCTCGGAGGGATACCGGGTGTGCGGTGGATCACATTAGTCTCGGCGGTGACGACGAGTCGTTCCGTCCATGAGGAGGCGGTCTTGTCCACAGCAGCTTCCCGTTACGCCCCGGGCCCCGCGCCGGCCGACGGCATCGCGGCCCGCGCCCGCGCTCTGACCAAGGCGTACGGCTCGGGTGAGACCACGGTGCTCGCCCTCGACTCGGTGGACGTGGACATCGCGCGCGGGCGTTTCACCGCCGTCATGGGGCCGTCGGGTTCCGGGAAGTCCACGCTGATGCACTGTCTGGCGGGCCTCGACGACGTCTCGGCGGGGCAGGTGTGGCTCGGCGACACCGAGATCACCGGGCTGAAGGAGCGCGAGCTGACCCGGCTGCGGCGGGACCGGATCGGGTTCATGTTCCAGTCGTTCAACCTGATCCCGACCCTGAACGCGGCCGAGAACATCACCCTGCCCATGGACATCGCGGGCAGGAAGCCCGACGAGAAGTGGCTGGACCAGGTCATCGACACACTCGGGCTGCGGGACCGCCTCAAGCACCGGCCGTCCCAGCTCTCCGGCGGCCAGCAGCAACGCGTCGCCTGCGCCCGCGCGCTGGCCTCCCGGCCGGAGCTGATCTTCGCCGACGAGCCGACCGGCAATCTGGACTCGCGCGCCGGTCTGGAGGTGCTCGGCTTCCTGCGCGAGGCCGTCGACCAGCTGGGGCAGACCGTCGTCATGGTCACCCATGACCCGGGCGCCGCCGCCCACTCCGACCTGGTTCTCTTCCTGGGCGACGGACGGATCGTCGACGAGATGCAACGGCCGACGGCGGATGCCGTCCTGGAGCGCATGAAGCGTTTCGACGTGACCCGCGGCCCGTTCGACGGCGGCGGCCCCGCACCGGGGGCGATCCCCGGCAACGGGCCGGTGTCCGCCTCGCCCGCGCCGTCCGAGCGGCCCGCCCCGCCCGAGGAGCGCTGACCCGGTGCTCAAGGCGACGCTCAGGAGCTTCCTCGCCCACAAGGGGCGGCTGCTGCTCTCCGCGCTGGCGGTCATCCTGTCCGTGGCCTTCGTCGCGGGCAGCCTGATCTTCTCCGACACCGTCAGCCGCACGTTCGACCGGCTCTTCGCCTCGACCGCCGCCGACGTGACCGTCACCCCGAAGGAGACCTTCGACGAGACGATCCCCTCCGGGCAGACCCTGACCCTGCCGGCCTCGCTCGCCGACCGGCTGGCCCGGGTCGACGGTGTGGCCGCGGCACGGCCGGAGGTGGACGTCGAGGGCCTCACCGTCGTCGGCAAGGACCGCGAGTCGGTGGGCCCGACCACCGGCGCCCCGACGCTGGGGACCGCCTGGAACCCGACCGAACGCAGCCCCGTGGAACTCACGTCCGGGCACGCCCCCGAGGGCGACGCGCAGGTGCTGCTCGACGCGGAGACCGCCGACAGCAAGGACGTACGGATCGGCGACCGCCTGACGGTCATCGGGCAGGAGGGCTCCTTCCCGGTCGAGGTCGTCGGCATCGCCACCTTCACCACCACCAACCCCGGCGCCGCACTGGTCTTCTTCGACACCGAGGCCGCCCGGACGAAGCTCCTGGGCGACCCGAAGGCGGCCACCAGCATCTCGATCGACGCGGCCGAGGGCATCAGCGACGCGGACCTCAAGCGGCGCGTGGCCGAGCAGCTCGGCGGTGACAGCGGCGCCTACGAACTGCGCACCGCCGACGAGCAGGCCGAGTCGGACGTCGAACAGCTGGGCGGGTTCCTCGACATCATCAAGTACGTGATGCTCGGCTTCGCCGGGATCGCCGTACTCGTCGGCGTCTTCCTGATCGTCAACACCTTCTCCATGCTGATCGCCCAGCGCACCCGCGAGCTGGGCCTCCTGCGGGCCCTCGGCGCGGACCGGCGCCAGGTGCGGCGCTCGGTCCTCGCCGAGGCGCTGTTGCTCGGCCTGGTCGGCTCGACGCTGGGGCTCGCGGCCGGCATCGGGCTGGCCGTCGCGCTCATCGAGCTGATGGGCCTGCTGGGCATGAACATCAGGGCCGCCGAGATGGTCATCGGCTGGGGGACGCCGGTCGTCGCGTACGTCGTCGGTCTCGGTGTCACCTTCGTCGCGGCCTACCTCCCGGCCCGGCGCGCGGCGGGCGTGTCGCCGATGGCGGCCCTCGCGGACGCCGAGATCGCCGACATCGGACGGCCGCTGCGGCTGCGGGCGGTCGTCGGCGCGGTGGTCGGGGCGGCCGGGGCGGCGGCGCTCGTGGGCTGTGTCGTGTCGTCGAAGACATCGACGGCGGCGTCCCTGCTGGGCCTCGGCGTCATCCTGACGCTCATCGCGACCGTGATCGCCGGCCCGCTGCTCGTACGGCCGGTGATCCGGGTCCTCGGCGGGGCCTTCCCCGCACTGTTCGGCACGATCGGCCGGATGAGCCAGCGCAACGCCCTGCGCAATCCACGCCGCACCGGCGCCACGGCCGCCGCCCTGATGGTCGGCCTCGCGCTGGTCGGCGGGATGTCGGTGGCGAGCGCCTCGATGACCAAGTCGTTCGACGAGCAGATCGACAAGACGCTGGGCGCCGACTTCGTGGTGCAGAACAGCAACTTCGTGCCGTTCCCCCGGGAGATCACCGACCGGATCCGGGACACCGAGGGCGTGGGCCTCGTCGTACGCTCGCAGTTCACCACGATCGCGGTGCGCCTTCCGGACGGCGACCGCGTGCAGACGACCGCCGCGGCCTATGAACCGCAGCTCGACGAGGTCGCCAACATCACCTACGCACAGGGCGACAGCGCGGCGGCCCTCGCGGACGGGCACCTCGCCATGGACAAGGACTTCGCCGCGGACCACGGCGTACGCGTCGGCGGCACCCTCCCCGTCGAGTTCCAGGGCGACCGGCGGGCCGAGCTGACGGTCGGTGCCCTCACCGACCAGGAGTCCGCCGACGGGTTCGGCTCCCAGGGCGGCATCTACTTCGGCCTGGCCACGCTGGAGAAGTACGCGCCGGGCGGTCAGGACGCCGCCGTGTACGTCAACGCCGCCTCCGGCACGAGCGCGGACGACCTGCGGGCCGGCCTGGAGAAGACGCTCGACCCGTACCCCCAGGTGCAGGTCCGGGACATCGCCGACTACAAGGAACTGGTGCACAACCAGATCGCCGTGCTGCTCTACCTCGTGTACGCCCTGCTCGGCCTCGCGATCATCATCGCGGTGCTCGGCGTGGTCAACACCCTCGCGCTGTCGGTCGTCGAACGCACCCGGGAGATCGGGCTGCTCAGGGCCATCGGGCTCGCGCGCCGTCAACTGCGCCGCATGATCCGCCTGGAGTCGGTGGTGATCGCCGTGTTCGGCGCGGTCCTCGGGCTCGCGCTGGGGCTGGTGTGGGGCGTGTGCACCCAGCAGGTGCTGGCGTTGCAGGGCATGACGGCGCTGGCGATCCCCTGGGGCACGATCGTGGCCGTGGTGATCGGCTCGGCGGTGGTGGGCGTGGTGGCGGCGCTGCTGCCCGCGTTGCGTGCATCGCGCATGAATGTGCTGGCGGCCATCGCGCACGAGTGATGGAATCACGGCAGCCGCTCAAGTCCCGTCAAGGCGAGGAGAGTTCATGTCGCGACCGGTGGGCCCCCGTCCGTTCCGTTTCGGCGTCAACCTGATGACCGCCGCCCCTGCCGACGAGTGGCGCGCCAAGTGCCGCCGGGCCGAGGAACTCGGCTACGACGTGATCCTGGTCCCGGACCATCTGGGCATGCCGGCTCCGTTCCCGGCCCTGGTCGCGGCGGCCGGGGCGACCGAGCGGCCGCGCCTGGGCACGTTCGTGCTCAACGCGGGGTTCTGGAACCCGGCCCTGCTCGCCCGGGAGGTGGCGACGACCGACGCGCTGACGGGCGGTCGGCTGGAACTGGGGCTGGGCGCGGGTTACGTGCAGGCGGAGCACGATACGGCGGGTCTGCCGTTCGGCACTCCTCGCGAGCGCGTGGACCACCTGCGGCGCACGGTCGAGGAACTCGGGCGGCTGCTCGTCGCCGAGTCGTACCGGCCGCAGCCGACGCAGCAGCCCCGAGTGCCGCTGCTGGTCGGCGGCAACGGCGACCGCGTCCTGCGGCTGACCGCCGAGCACGCCGACATCGCGGCGTTCGGAGGCGCCTACCCGGACCCGAAGAGCTCGACCGGGCGGCTGCTCCCCGTCACGGCCGAACAGCTCGACGAACGGGTCGCCCGCTACCGGAAGTTCGCGGCGGATCGGCCGGAACCGGCCGAGCTGAACCTGCTCCTGCAGATGGTGACCGTCACGGAGGACCGCGAGGCCGTGATCCAGCCGCTCCTCGACCGGGTGCCGGAGCTGACCCTGGAGCAGGCCCTGGCGCTGCCCATCATCATGACCGGCACCCTGGACCAGATCACCGCGCAGGTGCTGGCCCAGCGCGAGCGGTACGGATTCTCGTATCTGACGGTCCTCGAGCCGTACATGGAGGCGTTCGCCCCGGTGATGGCGCGGCTGCGCGGCAAGTAGCCGTCCGGATAATGGAATTCCGCTTCCCGTTCCGCGGCCCGTGATGGGATCACGGCATGACTGATCTGCGGATACGGCCCGCGACGGCCGGCGACCTCGACAGCGTGCTGGCCTTCTGGAAGACGGCCGCCGAGGGCACGAGCATCAGTGACGACCGGGACGGCGTGGAGCGGCTGGTCGCCCGCGATCCCGAGGCGCTGATCCTGGCGGAGCTGGACGGCGAGCTGGTCGGCACGGTGATCGCGGGCTTCGACGGCTGGCGCTGTCATCTGTACCGGCTGGCGGTGCACCCGCAGCGCCGCCGCCGCGGCATCGGCTCGGCGCTGCTGGCCGCGGCGGAGGAGCGGTTCGTACGGCTGGGAGGGCGCCGTGGTGACGCGATGGTGCTCCAGCGCAACGAGAACGCGCACCATGCCTGGCGCGCGGCCGGGTACTCGCCGGAGGATCACTGGCGGCGGTGGGTGAAGCCGCTGAACGACTGAATCACCTCGGACTGGGATCACACACGGATCACATACCGAATCACTTTGCCCGTCCTTTACTATTGCTGGACCACTTCGGCCCTCTTAGGAAAGGTGTGAGCGTCCGCCCATGGGCGAGCCTCCCAGTACCCGACATCGCGCGATCCTCCCCACCCTGTCCGACCATGGGACGGAGGTGACCCGATGACCGAAGTGCTCCTCCTGCTGGTGGCGATCCTGCTGTCGCTCGCCTGCGGTGCCTTCGTCGCGGCGGAGTTCTCGCTGACCACGGTCGAGCGCAGCGAGCTGGAGCGGGCCGTGGAACGCGGCGAGCGGGGCGCGTCCGGCGCCCTCAAGGCCGTACGGAATCTGACGTTCCAGCTCTCCGGCGCACAGCTCGGCATCACGGTCACCAACCTGGTCGTCGGCATGCTCGCCGAGCCGTCGATCGCGAGGCTCATCGCGGGCCCGCTGGAGTCGCTCGGCGTCTCCCACTCGGCGGCCGGCTCGATCGCGCTGGTGATCGGCACGGCGCTGTCGACCATCGTCCTGATGGTCGTCGGCGAGCTGGTGCCCAAGAACTGGGCGATCTCCTCGCCGCTGGCCGTGGCCAAGCGGGTCGGCAACGCGCAGCGCTGGTTCAGCGCGATCTTCCGCCCCTTCATCACCCACCTCAACAACACGGCGAACCGCATCGTCCGCCGCTTCGGCGTGGAACCCACCGAGGAGCTGGCCGCCGCGCGCGGCCCCCAGGAGCTGGCCGCCCTCGCCCGGCACTCCGCCCGTGAGGGCGCGCTGGAGGCGGACACCGCCGAGCTCTTCGTACGAACCCTCAACCTGGCCGACCTGACCGCGGAGAACGTCATGACCCCGCGCGTCCAGGTCGTCGCCCTCGACGCCCAGGCGACGTGTGAGGACGTGGCGAACGCGACCCGGGCGACCGGGCTGTCCCGGTTCCCCGTCTACCGCGGCAGCCTCGACTCGGTCGTGGGGACCGCACACATCAAGGACATCCTGGCGGTGCCCGCCGATGCGCGTCCGCGCGTCTCCGTGGCCGAGCTCATGCGCGAGCCGCTCCTCGTCCCCGAGACACTCACCGTCGACCGGCTCCTGGACCGGCTCTCCGGCAAGCGCACCATGGCCGTGGTGATCGACGAGTACGGCGGTACGGCGGGCGTGGCGACGCTGGAGGACATCGTCGAGGAGGTCGTCGGCGAGGTGCGCGACGAGCACGACCCGCACGAGACACCCGACCTCGCCCACGCGGGCAGCGACGACGAGGGCCGGGCGCTGTACTCGGCCGACGGCTCGGCGCGGATGGACCAGCTCGCGCGCGTGGGGCTGAGGGCGCCCGACGGGCCGTACGAGACCCTGGCCGGTCTCGTCGCGACGGAGCTCGGCCGGATCCCCGCGGTCGGTGACTGTGTCGAGGTCGCCGGCTGGCGCCTCGACGTGGTGGACGCCGCGGGGCGCAGGGCCGCGCGGGTGCTGATGCACGCGCCGCTGGACGAGGCGGCGGAGCAGGACGAGAAGGAGGGCGAGCGATGACCGCCGTACAGCTGCTCATCGGTTTCGCGACGCTGGTCGTGAACGCCTTCTTCGTGGGCGCCGAGTTCGCGCTCATCTCGGTTCGGCGCTCGCAGATCGAGCCGTACGCCGACCGGGGCGACCGGCGCGCCAAGAGCGTGCTGTGGGGTCTGCAGCACGTGTCCGCGCTGATGGCCGCGGCACAGCTCGGCATCACGCTGTGCACGCTGGTGCTCGGTGTGGTCGCGGAGCCCGCCATCGAGCATCTGCTGGAGCCGGTGTTCCACGCGGTGGGCGTGCCGGAGGGCGCGGGGCACGTCGTGTCCTTCGTGATCGCCCTGACGCTGGCCACGTATCTGCACATGCTGCTCGGCGAGATGGTGCCGAAGAACATCGCCCTTGCGGAGCCGGTGCGCAGCGCCCTGGTGCTCGGCCCGCCGCTGGTCACGCTGTCGCGGGCGCTGCGGCCGGTGATCTTCACGATCAACGCCTTCGCCAACGCGCTCCTGAAGCTGATGCGCGTCGAGACCAAGGACGAGGTCACCGCCACGTTCTCGGACGCCGAGCTGGCCCGCCTGGTGCGGGACTCCGGTGAGGCCGGCCTGATCGACGAGCGCGCGCGGGAGCGGTTGCACGACGCCCTGGAACTGGGTCGTCGGCCGGTGCGTGACGTGGTGCTTCCGCTGGAACGCGTCGTCTACGCGCGCGTGGGCGTCACTCCGGAGGAGCTGGAGGGGCTGTCGGCCGAGTCGGGCTTCTCCCGCTTCCCGGTCGTCGACTCCGGCCGCCACATCGTCGGCTATCTGCATGTGAAGGACGCGCTGGACGCCTCCCCGCGGGACGTGCCGTTCCAGGTGGACGACATGCGGCCCATCGCGCGCGTACGGGAGAGCACCCCGCTGGACGACGTGCTCACCGCCATGCGCGGCAGCCGGACGCACCTGGCGGCCGTCCTGGGGAGCGACGGGCGGCTGGGCGGGGTGGTGACCATGGAGGACGTGCTGCGGGAGCTGTTCGGGCAGCGGGCGTGAGGTTGCGGGCAGCGGGCGTGCGGTCAGGGGACGCAGGCCGACCGACCGACGGGTATGTGCACGGGATACTATTTCTGTCGCCATGCAGACGAATCCCACCCACAGCAGCCTGGTCGCGGTCGGCGACTCCTTCACCGAGGGCATGTCGGACCTCCTCCCGGACGGCTCCTACCGGGGCTGGGCCGACCTCCTCGCCGGCCGGATGGCCGCCCGTACGCCCGGCTTCCGGTACGCCAACCTCGCGGTGCGCGGGAAGCTGATCCGCCAGATAGTCGACGAGCAGGTCGAGGTCGCGGCGGCCATGCAGGCCGACGTGATCACGCTGGTCGGCGGGCTCAACGACACCCTGCGGCCCAAGTGCGACATGGTGCGCGTGCGCGCTCTGCTGACCGAGGCCGTGGAGCGGCTGGCCCCGTCCTGCAAACAGCTGGTCCTGATGC
This sequence comes from Streptomyces sp. NPDC055013, assembly GCF_053608645.1. Taxonomy (NCBI): domain Bacteria; kingdom Bacillati; phylum Actinomycetota; class Actinomycetes; order Kitasatosporales; family Streptomycetaceae; genus Streptomyces; species Streptomyces sp. NPDC055013. The sequence continues at coordinate 20,889 of NZ_JBSGVW010000017.1, read as the reverse complement.
GCAGCCCCGGCCGCCAGGGCCCGGTGCTGGAGCGGTTCCGGCCGCGCATGGAGGAGCTGTTCGCCCACGTGGACGAGCTGGCCGCGCGGCACGGCGCCGTCGTCGTCGACCTGTACGGCGCCCCGTCGCTCAGTGACCCGCGCCTGTGGGACGTGGACCGGCTGCACCTCTCGGCGGAGGGGCACCGCAGGGTCGCGGAGGCCGTGTGGCAGACGCTCGGGTACGACCCCGAGGACACCGAGTGGCGCACGCCGATGCCGGCCACGCTGCCGCCGGGGTGGACCTCGCGGCGGGTCGCCGACGCCCGGTTCGCCCGGCAGCACCTGCTGCCCTGGATCGGACGCCGGCTGACGGGCCGCTCCTCCGGCGACGGCCTCCCGGCCAAGCGGCCGGATCTGCTGCCGTACGAGGAGGCGGCGGAGTAGCGCCGGAGCCGGCAGCGCGACGTGACACACGTCTCGTACGTTCCGCCCAACCGGGCCGCGGCGCTGGCCTGCACGAATCGCCAGTAGAATCTGGACACGTGACTTCTGCGCCCGCCAAGCCCCGCATCCCGAACGTCCTCGCCGGACGCTACGCCTCCACCGAGCTCGCCACGCTCTGGTCCCCCGAGCAGAAGGTGAAGCTGGAGCGGCAGCTCTGGCTCGCCGTGCTGCGCGCCCAGAAGGACCTCGGCATCGAGGTGCCGGACGAGGCGCTCGCCGACTACGAGCGTGTCCTCGACACCGTCGACCTGGCCTCCATCGCCGAGCGCGAGAAGGTCACGCGGCACGACGTGAAGGCGCGGATCGAGGAGTTCAACGACCTCGCCGGACACGAGCACGTCCACAAGGGCATGACCTCGCGCGACCTCACCGAGAACGTGGAGCAGTTGCAGATCCGGCTCTCGCTGGAGCTGATGCGCGATCGCACGGTGGCCGTGCTGGCGCGCCTGGGCAAGCTGGCCGGCGAGTACGGCGAGCTGGTCATGGCCGGCCGCTCCCACAACGTCGCCGCCCAGGCCACGACCCTCGGCAAGCGTTTCGCGACCGCCGCCGACGAGCTGCTCGTCGGGTACGGCCGGGTCGAGGAGCTCCTCGGCCGCTACCCGCTGCGCGGGATCAAGGGCCCGGTCGGTACGGCGCAGGACATGCTGGACCTGCTCGGCGGGGACGCGGCGAAGCTGGCGGAGCTGGAGAACCGGATCGCCGGGCACCTCGGCTTCGCACAGGCGTTCACCTCGGTGGGCCAGGTCTACCCGCGCTCGCTGGACTACGAGGTCGTGACCGCGCTGGTGCAGCTGGCGGCGGCGCCTTCGTCGCTGGCGAAGACGATCCGTCTGATGGCCGGGCACGAGCTGGTGACCGAGGGCTTCAAGCCGGGCCAGGTCGGCTCCTCCGCGATGCCGCACAAGATGAACACCCGCTCCTGCGAGCGCGTCAACGGCCTGATGGTCATCCTGCGCGGCTACGCCTCGATGACCGGCGAGCTGGCGGGCGACCAGTGGAACGAGGGTGACGTGTCCTGCTCGGTGGTGCGCCGGGTCGCGCTGCCGGACGCGTTCTTCGCACTGGACGGCCTGCTGGAGACGTTCCTGACGGTGCTCGACGAGTTCGGCGCCTTCCCGGCGGTCGTCGCCCGCGAGCTGGACCGCTACCTGCCGTTCCTCGCCACCACCAAGGTGCTGATGGGCGCGGTGCGCGCCGGCGTCGGCCGTGAGGTCGCGCACGAGGCGATCAAGGAGAACGCCGTCGCCTCCGCGCTGGCGATGCGCGAGCAGGGCGCCGAGCGCAACGAACTGCTCGACAAGCTGGCCGCCGACGAGCGCATCCCGCTCGACCGCGCCGGCCTGGACGCCCTGATGGCCGACAAGCTGTCCTTCACGGGTGCCGCGGCCGACCAGGTCGGCGTCGTCGTGGGCCGGATCGAGGAGATCGTGAAGCAGCGCCCGGAAGCCGCCGGTTACACGCCCGGGGCGATCCTCTGACGTCGCCCACGGCATGACGCGCTTCACCGCCGAGCAGTTGGAGGCCGCCCGCGACCGTCTGGTGCCGGACGTCGTCGCGGACGGTCTCCATGTGCTGTTCTGCGGCATCAACCCCGGTCTGATGACGGCCGCGACCGGCCATCACTTCGCTCGCCCGGGCAACCGATTCTGGCCGGTCCTGCACCTGTCCGGGTTCACGCCGAGGCTCCTGAAGCCGTCGGAGCAGGAGGAGTTGCTGTCCTACGGGCTCGGCATCACGAACGTCGTGGCCCGGGCGAGCGCGCGAGCCGACGAGCTGAGCGCGCAGGAGTACCGCGACGGCGGGCGGCTGCTGGCAACAAAGGTGGCTCGGCTGCGGCCGCGTTGGCTGGCCGTCGTCGGGGTGACCGCCTACCGGGCGGCCTTCGACGACCGCAAGGCGCAGGTGGGGCCGCAGGAGCGGGTGATCGGGGGCACGCGCGTGTGGGTGCTGCCGAACCCGAGCGGGCTGAACGCGCATTGGACGGCGCAGACGATGGCGGAGGAGTTCGCCAGGTTGCGGGTGGCGGCGGAGCAGGCCTGACCACGTCACGGTGGGCCGACGTCACCTGACGCGTCACGGTGGATCGACGTCCGTGACCACGGCGAGGAGTTGGACGTCGTCGGCCGGGCCCCGGTCGGCGCTCCACCGTCGCCGCGCGCGTCCCGCAGTCGTCCCCGCTTCTCTCCAACGCCGCGAGGTGATACCCGGGCCCCCCGTCGCCGACGTCCGACGGGCCGTGCCCCGCCGGAGAGGGGCGGAAGCACAGCTCGTCGATGAGGGCGATGTGCCGTGCGATGTTCATGGGGTCCAGTAAACCCGGCCGCACTGACAGTTGGTGTGCCGTCAGGCGTCCCGGCGCCGTACGCTCCACGCCCCCGCCAGCAGCGACGCCGCCGTCCACACAGCGGTCACCGCGAGTCCCGACCAGGGTCCGAGGGTGCCGGCGTAGGTCTGCTGAAGGGCGATCTGGCCTGCCCTGTCGGGCAGGAAGTCCGCGACGGTGCCGGCGGCGTCGCCGATCACGAACGACACGACGAGGATGAACGGGATCAGGATGGAGAGCGTGGCGACACCGCTGCGCAGCACCACGGTGAGACCCGCCGCGAACAACGCCATCAACATGAGGTAGATACCGCAGCCCACGACCCCGCGCACCTGCTCGGCCGTGGTGAGCCCGCTCGCCGCGGAGCCGAGTCCCGCGCGTGCCACCACCAGCGCGGTGAAGGCGGTGCCGAGTCCCACGAGCAGTGCCGGGACGGCGATGGCCGTCACCTTCGCCGCGAACCAGCGTCCGCGCTGCGGGACCGCCGCGAGCGACAGCCGGAGGGCACCCCCGTGGTACTCCGACGACACGGCCATCGCCCCGAACGAGATGGCGGCGATCTGGCCCGGCAGAATCCCGGACATGGCCGTGAACAGCGGGTCGAACTCCGGGTCGGAGCTCCCGTCGGTGCCGGCCAGCGCGGAGAACGCCGTGGTCACGGCGAACAGCGCCAGCAGCGCTCCCGGCAGTGAGCGCAGCGTACGGATCTTGAGCCACTCCGAGTGGAGTACGGGCGCGAATGCCATGACTCAGGCCTCCTGGGGCTGTGCGGTGAACTCGGCCTCGGTCGCGGTCAGATCGAGGTAGGCCTGCTCCAAGGTGCCCTCCTCGGTGGCGAGTTCGAGGATGGGGACGCCGGCCTCGGACATGAGGCGGCCGATGTCGTCCACGCGTGCGTGGCGCACGCTCCAGTGCCCGTCCTCGTGCTGGACGGTGTCGTGACCGTGCCGGGCGAGCGCGGTCTTCAGTGCGGTGGCGTCCGAGGTACGGATACGGACGCGGGGTTCCACGCGTGCGTGGATGAACTCCCGCATGGGGGTGTCGGCCAGCAGGCGCCCCCGGCCGAGGACCACGAGGTGGTCCGCGAAGGACGCGGTCTCGTTCATGAGATGGCTGGAGACCAGGACCGTGCGCCCCTCCCCCGCGAGCCGGCGCAGCAACTCACGGATCCAGATGATGCCTTCGGGGTCGAGGCCGTTGGACGGCTCGTCCAGCAGGACGACCTCCGGGTCACCGAGGAGGGCCGCGGCGATGCCGAGCCGCTGGCGCATGCCCAGGGAGTACGTCTTCACCCTGCGGTCCGCCACCGGCGCCAGCCCCGTCTCCTCCAGCGCCGCGTCGACGCGACGGCGCGGGATGCGGTTGGTCGCGGCGAGGACGCGCAGATGGTCCCGGCCGGTCCGGGAGCCGTGCGCGGCCTGGGCGTCGAGCAACGCGCCCACCTGCCGCAGGGGTTCGTCGAGTGCGGCGTAGGCGCGACCGCCGATCGTGGCGGTTCCGGACGTCGGCCGGTCGAGGCCGAGGACGAGCCGCATGGTGGTGGACTTCCCGGCGCCGTTGGGCCCGAGGAAGCCGGTGACGCGGCCGGGGAGGACGGTGAAGGTGAGTTCGTCCACGGCTCGCCGGTTGCCGTACTCCTTGGTGAGGGCTTGGACTTCGATGCTGGTCATGGCAGTAAGCCTCGCCGCCGGGGTGGCGCGGCTCTTCCCCCGCGCGTGGAGATCGTCTCCCCCGTGCGGGGGAGGTCCGTTGTCAGTGGCGGCTGGCACGATGACGAAATGGTCCGCTTGCTGCGCCCGTTCGGTCGGGCGGTGACGTACACACGGCTGCTGCATCTGTTCATCGGCATCGTGTGGCCGAGCATGTGGCTGTTCGTCCGGGAAGCGTGGTGGATCTGGCCGGTGGCGGCAGCCGCGCTCGCCCCCGCCGCGCTGGTGCCCGCGATGCGGACCGCGGAGGGGCTCCAGGCGAGGCTGCTGCTGACCGGGCTCCGGCACGACCAGGGGAGCACGGACATCGTGGTCGCGCCGTCCGCCTCGTGGGGAGACCGCGGGCGGCTCGTCGTGTGGCTGGAGGCACGGCTCCTGCTCGGCTACGCGACCGCGATATGCGTCACCCAACTGCTCTTCGGCACGGTGCACCTGCTGACGGCGCCGTTCGACCGGGGCTTCGAGGAGGGCGGACTGTTCACCCTCGATGGCCCCAGCTGGTGGAACGTCCTGCTGGTGCCGCTGCTGCTGGTCGCACTGGCGGTGACGGTGGTCGCCTCCGGCCATCTCATCACCGCGCTCGCCCGCCGCCTCCTGGGCCCCACGCCGGCCGAGCGCCTCGCGGCCTTGGAGGAGCGGACCGAACAGCTCCTGGAACGCACGCGCATCGCCCGTGAACTCCACGACTCCATCGGCCATGCCCTGACCGTGGCCGTCGTGCAGGCGGGTGCGGCGCGCGCGGCCCGCGACCCCGCCTTCACCGACCGGGCCCTGGACGCCATCGAGGAGACCGGCCGGGCCGCCCTGGAGGACCTGGAGCGGGTCCTCGGCATCCTGCGCGAGTCGGAGCGGCCGGTCAGCAGCCGGCCGACGCTGGCGGACGCGGACCGTCTGCTGGAGTCCGCACGGGCGTCGGGCGCGAAGGTCGACATCGAGCTGACGGGACCGTTGGACACCGTGCCCGGCCCTGTCTCCCGGGAGGGCTACCGCATCCTCCAGGAATCACTGACCAATGTGCTGCGGCACGCGGGCGCGGTGCCGGTCCGGGCACGCATCGCCGTCGCGGACGGCACACTCGCCCTCGAGGTCCGCAATCCGCTCACCGCCGACATACCCGGGCCCGGCCGGGGCAGCGGCCTGCGCGGCATACGCGAGCGCGCCGCCCTGCTGGGCGGACATGCGCGAACCGGCCCCGACGAAGGTGACTGGCAGGTACATGTTGAGCTGCCGCTGAGTTGATCTAGGCTGACCGGATGCCGGTCACCGTTCTCCTCGTCGACGACGAACCCCTCGTACGCGCGGGTTTGCGGGCCGTGTTGGAGGCGCAGCCCGACATCGAGGTCGTCGGAGAGGCCGCCGACGGGGCGGCGGTGATCCCGCTGGTGCGGCAGCTGCGGCCCGACGTGATCGCCATGGACGTACGGATGCCGCTGCTGGACGGGATCGAGGCCACGCGCGCGGTGCTGCGCACGGTCGACGAGCCGCCGAAGATCCTTGTCGTCACGACCTTCGAGAACGACGAGTACGTGTACGAGGCACTGCGGGCCGGTGCCGACGGCTTCCTGCTGAAGCGGGCCCGCCCTGCCGAGATCGTGCACGCCGTACGGCTGGTCGCCGAGGGCGAGTCGCTGCTGTTCCCGGCGTCGGTGCGGCAACTGGCCGCGCATTACGGCGACGACGGCGGCAACCGGGCGGCGCGCGCCGTGTTGGAGCGGGCCCGGCTGACCGAGCGGGAGGCCGAGGTGCTGCGGCTGATGGCACGCGGACTGTCGAACGCGGAGATCGCGGCCCGGCTGGTGGTCGGGACGGAGACGGTGAAGTCCCACGTGAGCGCCGTCCTGGCCAAACTGGGGGCGCGGGACCGCACGCAGGCGGTGATCACGGCGTACGAGTCGGGGTTCGTGGCGCCGGGGTGAACCCTCCCCCGGGCCAAGCGAGGACAGCCGGACGGACCGACCGGTAGGTCCGGGGGTGCCCTGGCACTCGCCCGGGTTCGCCACTGCGAGTACCATCCGCCCAACATGCGCACAAGCTGGGAGGACGGACGTTGGGGCCACTGACCGGCGGGGATCCCTCGCTGCTGCGAAGGATCAACTCCGCGGTGGTGCTGCACGCGCTGCGTGCCACGGACGCCGCCACGCTGACGGAGATCACCCGGGTGACCGGGCTGTCCCGGCCGACCGTCGAGGGTGTCGTCGAGGGGCTCATCGAGGCGGGGTACGTCGTCGAGAAGGCGGCCGACGAGAGTGTCGTGCGGCGCCAGGGCCGACCCGCGCGCCGGTTCCGGTTCCGGGCCGAGGCCGGACATCTGCTCGGCGTGGAGATCGGGTCGCATCGGGTCGCGGCGCTCCTCGCCGACCTGGACGGCCGGATCCTCGGCGCCATCGCCAAGGACGTCGACGAGACGGCTCCGGCCGACGAGCGCCTCGACCGGGTGCGGACGGGCGTGGCCGAGCTCTTGCGCCGGGCCGGTGTGGCACGCAACTCGCTGCGTGCCGTGGGGGTCGCGACGCCGGGCATCGTCGAGGCGGACGGGACCGTGCGGCTGGGCGCCGCGCTGCCCGAGTGGACGGGGCTCAGGCTGGGCGAGCGGCTGAGCCGTTCCTTCAAGTGCCCGGTCCTGGTGGAGAACGACGCCAACGCGGCGGCCGTTGCCGAGCATTGGAAGGGCTCCGCCACCGAGTCCGACGACGTGGTGTTCGTACTGGCCGGGCTGAGCCCGGGCGCCGGTTCACTGATCGGCGGTCAGCTGCACCGGGGCTACGGCGGCGCGGCCGGTGAAATCGGCGCGCTGCATCTGCTGGGCCGGGAGGCGACTCCGGAGACGCTGCTGTCCACCACGGACGAGCCCCTGCGCCCGCTCGACGAGCACGCCGTCGCCAAGGTCTTCGCCCAGGCACGCGACGGCGACCAGCAGGCCCTCGCAGCCGTCGAACGATTCATCCAGCGCCTCGTCCACGACGTGGCAGCCCTCGTCCTCGCCCTCGACCCCGAGCTGGTCGTCGTCGGCGGCTGGGCGGCCGGCCTGGACGGCGTACTGGAGCCGCTGCGCCGCGAGCTGGCCCGCTACTGCCTGCGCCCGCCGAAGGTCGCGCTGTCCCTCCTCGGCGAGGCCGCCGTGGCGACCGGAGCACTGCGGCTCGCTCTCGACCATGTGGAGGAGCAGCTGTTCGCGGTGGAGGGGACTGTGACGGGGCGACGCTGACGGGCAGGCGGTCAGCATCGGCACGGCGCGCCACTGGCGGCAGTGACGCCCCCTTTGTGCTCCTGATGTGCTCCTGAACAGGCGACGCGCCCCGGAGTGGATCCGGGGCGCGAGGCATGTGCAGGTACGACGTCAGGAAGCCTGGCGCTCCGGGCCCTGGTGGATCTCCACGCCGCCGGAGTCGCCGAACGTCAACCGGCAGGTGTCCGCACGGTAGGTGGCGACGGAGAGCGCGGCGGTACGGCCCTCGGCGAGGTAGCGGGTGGTCACGACGAGGACGGGCGCCCCCGGCAGGCGGTCCAGCTCCTTGGCGTCGTCCGCGCGGGCCGAGCCCAGCTCGACGGCGCTGTCCTGGCCCTCCAGCTCCAGGCGCTGCAGCTCGCGCAGCACGGCACGCGCGCGTGCCGCTCCGGACGGGGCGTCGATGGCGGAGAGGTCGGGCACCGACGACTGCGGGATGTACAGCAGTTCGGCGGCGACCGGCTGACCGTGGGTCACGCGCGAGCGGCGCACGGTGTGCACGGCCTCGTCCCGGCCGCTCTCCAGGGCGTCCGCGACGGATGCGGGCGCAGCCGCCAGTGCGCAGTCCACGGGCTGCCAGACGTCGTCGGTCGCCCCCGGCCAGGCGTGCTGCTCGCCCCCGACGGACACACCCACGCGCGGCGGCGCGACCGTCGTACCGACACCGCGGCGGCGCTGCAGCCTGCCTTCGAGCTCGAGCTGTTCCAGGGCCTGACGGAGCGTGGCCCTGGCGACGCCGAAACGAGCTGCCAGGTCGCGTTCGTTGGGCAGAATCTCGCCCACGGTGAACTCGGAGTCCAGTGCCTCACTGAGCACGGTCCTCAGATGCCAGTACTTCGGTTCCGGCACCGTTTCCAGCTGCGTGGTCCCCACCCTGTCCTCCGCAATCGCCGTGGCCCGTCGGCGTTTTAGCGCCCTTGTTTATTAAAGGTTGTTGCACTTATCTGCGACCATAGGGCGGCCCCCACCCTTGGTCAATACCAATCGCCGGGAACGTTCACGGGACCGGCGTGCCGCCACCGCCGGGACGGGGCGGTGGGAGCTACGCCGTCGCCAGTGACGTCAGCTTGTCGGGGTTGCGGATGATGTAGACCGACTGGATCCGCCCGTCCAGGACGTCCAGTTGGAAGACGCTGTCGGGCTTGTCGCCGGACCGCACCAGCACCGCGGGACCGCCGTTGATCTCCAGGAACCGGAAGGTGACGTCGGGAACGGCGTTCCGCGTGGCGCCCACGAGGAAGCGCCCGACCTTGTCGGCCGTCTCCAGGACCCGCACCGGCGCCTTGGCCTTGCCGCCGCTGTCGCCGATGAGACGGACGTCCGGGGCCAGCAGCGACATGAGCCCCTCCAGGTCGCCCCCCGCCGCTGCGGCCAGGAACCGTTCGGTGAGATCGCGTCGCTGGGCCGGGTCCACCTCGTACCGCGGCCGCCGCTCGTCGACATGCTTGCGGGCCCGCCCGGCCAGCTGGCGCACCGCCGCCTCGCCCCGCTCGAGCATGGCGGCGATCTCGGCGTACGGGTAGCTGAAGGCCTCCCTGAGGACGAACACCGCCCGCTCCAGCGGCGACAGTGACTCCAGGACGACGAGGACGGCGAGGGAGACGGAGTCGGCGAGGACGGCCCGCTCGGCGGTGTCCGGGACGGCGTCCCCGAAGTCGGTGACGTACGGCTCCGGCAGCCAGGGGCCGACGTAGGTCTCGCCGTGCGCCTTGACCTGGCGCAGTCGGTCGATGGCGAGTCGGGTCGTGATGCGCACCAGGTAGGCGCGTGGTTCGCGCACCTCGGACCGATCGGCGCCCGACCAGCGCAGCCAGGCCTCCTGCACCACGTCCTCCGCGTCGGCCACCCGCCCGAGCATGCGGTAGGCGACCCCCAGGAGGACGGGGCGGTGCTCTTCGAAGACGTCGGTCTCGGTGTCGGTGGTCACCGCTCCATCCCAGCCGACACGTACGGCCGTGTCCAGGCGAAATCGTCGCCCTCGGCCCTGTGGCGTTCAACCTCGGGGGGCGCAGGGCGGGTTGGAGGGGGCACGCGTGCCCGGTGTCCGCGACCGTCAGGGTCTACCCGTCGGTAGCAATTGCTGACAAGCTGTCTACGGCCGTCCGTCAGCATGTCCCAGTCGAGGAGCACCCCATGTCCGCCACCGTCTCCTTCCAGGTCGCCTCTCCCCACGGCCCGCAGAGCGTGAGCGTCGACTACACGCGCGTGGGGAGCGGCGAACCCCTGCTCCTGCTGCACGGGATCGGGCACCACCGGCAGGTCTGGGAGCCGGTGGTGGACATCCTCGCGACCGAGCGCGATGTGATCTCCGTGGACCTCCCCGGCTTCGGAACATCCCCGGGCCTGCCGAGCACCCTCTCCTACGACCTGGCGACGACGACGGCTGTGTTCGGCGCCTTCTGCGAAGCCATGGAGCTCGACCGGCCGCATGTGGTGGGCAACTCGCTGGGCGGCCTGATCGCGCTCGAACTCGGCCGCGAGAAGCTCGTGCGGTCCGTCACCGCCCTCTCCCCGGCCGGGTTCTGGTCGGAGGCCGAGCGGCGCTACGCCTTCGGCGTGCTGCTCGCGATGCGGCACATCTCGCGCCGGCTGCCGCTGCCGCTGGTGGAGCAGCTGTCCCGGTCGGCGGCCGGCCGTACGGTCCTGACGAGCACGATCTACGCCCGCCCCGGCCGCCGGTCACCCGAGGCCGTGGTCGCCGAGACCCTGGCGCTGGCGCGGGCCACGGGCTTCGACCAGACCCTCGACGCCGGCCGGACCATCCGGTTCTCCGACGACATCCCCGGGATCCCGGTCACCGTGGCCTGGGGCACCAGGGACCGGCTGCTCGTGCGCCGCCAGGGGGTGCGCGCCAAGCAGATCATCCCCCGGGCGCGCCTCGTCAGGCTGCCCGGCTGCGGCCACTGCCCCATGAACGACGACCCGGCGCTGGTCGCGCGCGTCATCCTCGACGGCAGCCGCTGACCCACGCGGGGCGCGTGTCAACGCGCCCGACCCCAGGGCGACTCCGGCACCGACCAGGGCGCTCCCCAGCGCCTGTACGGCGCCGTAGGAGCCCGTCCCGACGAGCGGGGCGGTGCAGGCGGCGGCCACCGGGATGAGGCCGGAGAAGAGCGTGGCGCGCTCGGCGCCGATCCGCTGCATGCCCATGTACCAGCACACGAAGCCCACCACGGTCACGACCACCGCCTGCCACAGCAGAGCGGCCGCCTCGGTGGTGTCGGGCCGCCGCAGCCACGCGGTGCCGTCCAGGAGCAGTCCGGCCGCCGCCGACTCGACCGCCGCGACACCGCACACCGTGGCCGACAGCAGCCGCGGGCCCAGCGGGCGCAGCACGGGCACGGCCAGGACGGCGAAACCGACCTCGCCGACCAGCGCGCACACGGAGAAGGCGATGCCGGCGCCGTCCGTACGCCCCCAGCCCTGGACCGTGACCGCGCCCGCGGCGACGAGCAACGCCCCGTACAGGACCGTCCGTTGGGGGCGGCGCTGGTCCAGCAGCGGGACGACGACGGCCACGACCACCGGCGCGCAGCCGACGAAGACCCCGGGAACCGCCGGTTCGGCCGTCCGCTCGGCGGCGATCACAGCCAGGTTGAAGCCGACCATGCCCACGGCGGCGAGCACCACGAGTCGGGCCCACTGACGGGCCGCGAGCGCACGCAGCCGGGCCGCAGCGTCACGCCCGGCCAACGGGACGAGCAGGAGGCAGGCGAGCGTGTACCGCAGGAACTGACCGCCGGCGTACGGGTAGTCGCCGAGGAGGCTGTTGGCGGTGAAGGATCCCCCGACGAGGATGCAGGCGAGCGCGGCGAGGAGGGCTCCGCGCGTGGCGTTGGCGTTCATGGAAGCGACGCTAGGAAGCGCAGCGGTCCGGATTAAGGTCCACTCTCATGACGCCATCGCAGACCAATCCGGCCGGGAGGACGGCCCCGCACGCCTCGGATGCCTCGACGTCGGAGGCCTCGACGGGGGATTCCGCAGGGCAGGAGGGGCGCACTGCGGGGCCGCGCGCAGGTGATCCGGCCGGGTCGGCCGCGTCGGCCGCATCCGCTGGGGCAGGCCGGGCGAGCGGCCCCGGTGGGCAGGCGCGGCACACTGCGACGCCTTCCGCGGGCGATCCGGCGGAGCCGACCCGTCGAGCGCGGGGCCCGGCGACGCCGGACGCGGGTGCCCCTCAGCCTCATCTGAATTCCGCTGCCTGGGAGTTGCTGCTGCCCGCCGCTTCGGCGCCCGCACGCGCGCGTGGGCGTTCGCTGCAGGCGGCGCTGCGTGAGGCGGTGCGGTCGGGACGGCTGGCGCCGGACACACGGCTGCCGTCGAGCCGGGATCTCGCGGCCGACCTCGGCGTGTCGCGCGGGCTGATCACCGAGGCGTACGAGCAGCTGACGGCGGAGGGCTATCTGCGCAGCGGCCGGGGTGCCGGGACCTGGGTGGGCAGTGCCGTACGGGCCGCACGGCCACGCGCGCGTGATCTCGCTCCACGCGCCACCGGCGCCCACGCCGACTTCGTACCCGGGACGCCGGACATGTCGCTGTTTCCGCGCGCCGCGTGGGCCGCCGCGCAGCGCGGGGTGCTGGCCGAGCTGCCGCACCACGAGCTCGGCTATCCCGACCCGCGCGGGCTCCCCCGGCTGCGTACGGCGCTGGCCGAGCTGCTGGCGCGGCGCCGGGGCGTCGTCGCGGACCCCGAGCGCATCGTGGTCGTCTCCGGGGTGGCGCAGGCGACGACGCTCCTCGGGTTCGTGCTGCACGCGCGCGGGCTGCGCGAAGTGGGCGTGGAGGACCCCGGGAGCCCGCAGCACGACGCCCTCTACGCGGCAGCGGGGGTGACCACCGTGCCGCTGCCGCTGGACGACGAGGGGCTCGCCCTCGGCCCGTTGCGGGAGTCGGGCGTACGGTCCGTCGTCACGACCCCGGCCCACCAGTTCCCCACCGGCATCGCCTACTCCGCGCGCCGCCGTGCCGCGCTGCTCGACTGGGCGCGGTCCGTCGACGGATTCCTCCTGGAGGACGACTACGACGGCGACTTCCGGTACGACCGTGCGCCCGTCGGCGCACTCCAGGGGCTCGACCCCGAGCGCGTCGCGTACGCGGGGTCGGTCAGCAAGTCCCTCGCACCGGGGCTCCGGCTCGGCTGGCTGCTGGTGCCGGAGGTGCTGGCCGAGGATGTCGTCGAGCGGAAACGGACCATGGACCTCGGTCATCCCACCCTCGATCAGGCACTGTTCGCCCGCTTCGTGGAGCGCGGTGACTACGACCGCCAGCTGCGCCGGTGCCAGCGCGCGTACCGGGAGCGCCGCGACACCCTCGTATCCGCCCTGGAGGAGCACTTCCCGGGCGCGGAGGTGTCCGGGATCGCCGCGGGCCTGCACGTCATCGCCGCGCTGCCGGAGCGGTACGGACCCCAGGAGCGGTTCCTCGCGCGCGTGACCGCGGCCGGGGTGGCGGTGCGCCCTCTGACGGACTACGGGCACGTCCGTAACGGGGAGGGCGGGCGCCCGGGGGTGCGGCTGGTCCTGGGATACGCGCACCTGGCGCCGACGCGGATCCGGGCGGGCGTACGGCTCATGGCCGACGCGGTCGTCGCGGGTCCGCGCTGAGTGGTACTGGCTCTGCACGCCGGTTCCCCTGCCCATGCGGTCAGTTGTTCACTTGTGGTTTCCGTGTGCGCTGCGGCGCACCAGTAGTTGTGGCACTGCACACTGGCCGGATCCCGCCCCTGGAGGCCTCCATGTCACACCGTCCGTCCCCGGGCCGCCGCAGCGTTCTGCGCGGCTCGCTCGCCGCTTCGGCGGCGCTCACCATGCCCACCGCGCTCGGCTCGGCGCCGGCGTTCGCCCTGTCGGGACGTCCCAAGGCGGGCTGGGGCGTACAGACGGGCGACGTGACCTGCGACTCAGGGCTGGTGTGGGTGCGGTCCGACCGGCCGGCCCGGATGATCGTCGAGACGTCCGCGACCGAGTCGTTCCGCACACCGCACCGATGGCACGGCCCGCTGCTCGGCGCGGACACCGACTTCACCGGCACGACACGGCTGCGCGGCCTGCCGTCCGGCGAGCAGATCCACTACCGCGTGCTGCTCGCCGACCCCGACGACCCGCGCCGTACCGGCGAGCCGGTCACCGGCACGTTCCGTACGGCCTCCGCGCGGCGGCGCGACGGAGTGCGCTTCGTGTGGTCGGGCGACCTCGCCGGGCAGGGCTGGGGCATCAACCCGGACTTCGGCGGCTACCGGATCTACAACGCGATGGCCGAGCTGAACCCGGACTTCTTCCTCTGCAGCGGCGACAACATCTACGCCGACGGCCCCATCACGGCCTCGGTCGCCCTGCCCGACGGCAGCACCTGGAGGAACATCACCACCGAGGAGAAGTCCAAGGTCGCCGAGACCCTGGCCGAGTTCCGCGGCAACTTCCGCTACAACCTGCTCGACGACAACCTCAAGCGGTTCAACGCCCAGGTCCCCTCCATCATCCAGTGGGACGACCACGAGGTCACCAACAACTGGTACCCCGGCGAGATCCTCGCCGACTCCCGCTACACCGAGAAGAACGTCGACGTCCTGGCCACACGCGCCCGGCAGGCGTTCTCGGAGTACTTCCCCATCTCCACCCTGCGCCGCCCCGACGGCCGCGTGTACCGGGTGGTCAACCACGGTCCGCTGCTGGACGTGTTCGTGCTGGACATGCGCACCCACCGCAACGCCAACTCGACCGACGACCAGGCCACCGACGCGCAGGGCATCCTCGGCACCGAGCAACTGCGGTGGCTCAAGCGCGAGCTGGCCCGCTCCCGGGCGGTGTGGAAGGTGATCGCCTCCGACATGCCGCTGGGGCTCGTGGTGCCGGACACCGGTGACGGCAAGCCGAACATCGAGGCCGTCGCACAGGGCGACCCGGGGGCTCCGCTGGGGCGGGAGCTGCAGATCGCCGAGCTGCTGCGGTTCATCAAGCACCGCAGGATCACCGGCACCGTGTGGCTGACCGCCGACGTGCACTACACCTCGGCCCAGCACTACCAGCCGGCGCGGGCCTCGTTCACCGACTTCGAGCCGTTCTGGGAGTTCGTCTCCGGCCCGCTCAACGCGGGCGCGTTCCCGGCGAACACTCTCGACAACACCTTCGGTCCGGACCGGGTGTTCATCAAGGCGCCGACGACAGCGAACGTCTCGCCCGCCGGCGGCTACCAGTTCTTCGGCGAGGTCGACATCGACGGCGGCAGCGGCGAGCTGACGGTACGGCTGCGCGAGTCCGACGGCACCGTGCTGTTCACACAGGTCCTGCAGCCGGGCCAGGTCGGTCAGTAACTCCCGTGGCCGGGAGGCCTTAGCCTGGAATCCGTGCCGCGCACCGGCGTCATCCCCCGGGGCGCGGCACGGTCGTACTCCCCACCCCAGAGGGTGTTTTCGCAGGTCAGGGTCGATTGTCAGTGGTCGCCTCTACGGTTTTTCCATGACGCGATCTTTGCAGGCCGTGGCCTATTGCCAACCCTCCGTGCTGGAGTCCGCCGCGGACGGACAGCGCCTGGGGCTCGAGACCTCACGAGGTGCGACGCCGTCGGGCGTCGAGGACCACCCGCGGTTCTTCGCGGGCTTCCTGACGTCTCCTCAGGTGGCCTCCGCCGGACTGCTCGCGGTGGCCGACGTGGCGGCCGCCCGGTACTACCAGCGGCAGCTGCACGCCTCCCTCGACCCGGTGGTGACGGGGAACGGTGACCGGCTGCGCTTCGAGTCCTTCTCCGGCTGCTGCGGGGTGTACGCCCGTCTGGACGTGCTGGAGTCGGGCCTGGACGGCGGCGAGGTGGGGCACGGCACGACGAACGTCGACGTCAACAACCCTTTGCGCGAGGCCCTGTCGAGGATCGGCGCGGACGATCCCCTCCATCTGCGGGTGGGCCCGGAGGAGTTGGCGGTGACCACGCTGGACGGGCCGGTCGTGGAGAAGAAGGTGCCACTCCCCGACCGCTGGCTGCGGGGCTTCGCGGAGGCCCACGTGATAGCGGCCGGCTTCGACCTGCGGGCCGAGCTTCCGGCCGCGGAGGCCGTGCGGTTCCTGCGGGCGCTGCCGCGCGGCGGGGCGCGGGGCGCATCGATCGGCGCGCGATGGGTGGTGCCCGCGGGGAGCGGGCTGCGGCCGACCACGCGCGCGGTGCCCGGCGCGGTGTGCCTGCCCGGCCCCGAGCGGCTGGTCGCGCTCCAGCGAGTGCTGCGGCATGCCACGGCCCTGCGGGTGTACGGCCCCTCGGTCACGGGCGGCGCCGCGTCGACGGCCAGTGCCTGGGAGGTGGTCCTGCCGGGCATGCGGCTGACGCTGACGCTGTCACCCGACGCCTCGCGCGGCTTCTCCGGCGAGGGCGGTGTCCTGGACGCCCTCGCGGCGGACGAGGCCGCCGAGGACGCGGAGCTGATCGCGGTGCTCCTCGCCTGGGAGCCCCGCGTCGACGTGGCCGACCTGGCCGCCGCCTCGGGACTCACGCCCGAGCGCGTCCGGGCGGCGCTGGTCCGCCTGGGCACGTCGGGGCGGGTCGGATACGACACGGCGGAGGCGGCCTACTTCCACCGGGAGCTGCCGTACGACGCCGGGCGCGTGGAGCGCCACAACCCGCGGCTGCGTTCAGCGCGGGCGCTGGTGGCGGCGGGCGCGGTCGCGCTGGACGGCGCCGTGGGGACGGTGACGGCCGAGGACGGGCACGTGCACCGGGTGCGCGACGAGGCGGGCGTGCTCAGCTGCAGCTGTCTTTGGTGGGCGAAGTACCGGGGCGGGCGCGGACCGTGCAAGCACGCGCTGGCGGTACGGATGGTGCGGCGGGGCATCGCCGCTGCGGAGCGGGACATGGCACGAGTCGACGGGGGTGCGCGATGAGTTCGCTGATGGAAGCGGTACGGGCCGGGCGGACGGCCGAGGTGGTGAGCCTGCTGGACGGGATGACGGATGCCGAACGGCGGGCGCTCTTCCCGGAGTTGAAGGCCCTGCGCAAGGAGCTGAGGGCGGACCAGTGGACCGCTCAGGCCCGCAGCGCCTATCCCACCCTGCATGTGGCGGGGACCGCATGCCAGACCGGTGCGGCCGGCGTGGCGAGTTGGCTGGCGGCCTCCGACATGCGCTGGTGGCCCGCTCCACCAGCGGTGCTGATCGACCTCCTGGGCGACCGGTCCCCCGGCTGGCTCGGCGACGTGGCCCACCGGCTGGCCGAGCGGCCGACCGGCTCACGTGTGCCGTATGAGCTGATGGCGGGCCTGGTACGGCTCTCCGGCTGTCCGGTGCCGACCACGGAGGCCTACGTCCACGGGTGGGTTCAGCACATCGGCCACGTCTGGCAGCGCGGTGACACGGTCCTGGACCGGCTGCGCAAGGACCCGCACCTCGCGCAGCTCACGGCCGCGCTCTTCGAGACGAACGACATCGGCAGCCGCCTGGCATGGACCGCGGACGAGGGCCCGAACAGCTGGACCGAGGCGCTGGCGACGCTCACCACCGAAGGCGTCCTGGACCGGAAGGCGACGGTCGACGCATGCCTGGCCCGGCTGCTGCGGGGCGGTTCGGCCGCCGACCACCGGGTGTTCCTGCGCATGCTGCGCGCATTCGCGCTGACCCGGGACGAGGAGCGGGAGCACACGGCCGGGTGGCTGGCCCTGGCTTCCGACGCCGCGTCCGTCGTGGCCGCGCACGCTCAGTCGGTGCTGGCGTCGTTGGCCCTGGACGACGAACTGACCACCCGTCAACTCGGCGAGATGTCGGGCGCAGTCCTCTTCCGCCCCGAGAAGAAGCTCGTGCGTGCCCAGCTGGTGCTGCTGGGCAAGGTTCTCGCCCGCGACGCTTCCACCGCCGATGAGCTACTGCCCGCCGCCGCCCAGGCCTTCGGACACGAGGACTCGGACGTACAGGAGCGGGCGCTGAAGCTGGTGGAACGACATGCGGGGAAAACCGGTACGGCCGAGACACGGGACGAACTCGCCTCCGCTGCCGCACAGTTGATCCCCACGCTCCGGATGCGTGCGGCCCAGAGCCTGGGGGCGTCCTCCGAGGCGTCGGAGCCGGTGCCGTACGAGGAGGTGTTGCCGCCCGCACCTGAGCCCGTGCGACTCCCGCCCGCGCCCGAGTCCGCGGAGGAACTAGCTGAAGAAGTCGGGGCATTGCTCGCGTCCGACGGTGATGTGGCGGCATTCGAGAGGACCCTGGACGGACTCGTGCGGCACGCGTACCGCGAGCGGGACGGGCTGGTGGAGGCGCTGGACCCCGTCGTCGCGCGCCGCTGGTGGGACGGCCGGGAGCAGGCGTACTCCTACAGTGCGGACGACTACTTCACCAGGCACCACGGCCTGATCAACGCGGCACACGGTCTTGAGCTCCTGCTGGCGACGCTGTGCGGGAAGGTGCTCACGGCGACGCTCCACAAGGCCGTCCAGCGCGGGACCGTCACGAGCGACTGCGGCCACAGCCCGCTCGCCCGGGCCTTCGAAACCCGCATCTGGGAGATGGCGTACCGGATGCGCACCGAGCCTCTGCCGTTCCTGCTGTCCACGCCCACGTGGGGCACAGGTCTGCTGGAGCCGGACGAGTTGGTGGCGCGTCTCGACGAGTACCGGCGGCTCGGCGCCCGGGTGTCGAAGGCCGACTTCGCGCAGGCGCTGCTGAGGGTCCGACGCGCTGACCGTGCGTTGGCCGAGGCGGCCGCGGAGCGGGCGGCGGCGCTGGGCACGGCCGAGGGGACGCGTCTCGCCGACTGGCTGACAACCGGGGCTCCAGCCGCGCCGGCGTGCCACCGGAAGACGTCCGGGGACCGCATACTCGTCGAGTCCGGGGAGATCGCCGAGTTTCAGGGTGACTTCCCGGCCGGGTTCCGTCCGTTGGGACGGCCGGTGAGCTTCGACCGGGATCGCCGGTACTGCTGGCATTGGGACGACGGCATGCGCCGGCACTGGCTGGCCCTGTTGCCCGAGCAGCGTGAACTGGTGGCGGTCAGAATGCTGCGCGAACTGTCGGCGGTCGCCGTCGACGACGCCCGGGGCGACACGGCGGTCCTGCCCGCGCTGGCCGAGTCGGGCGGGGAGGCCGGTGATGCGGTGCACTTGGCCGTGGCGTACGGGCTCGGTGCGCGGCACCCGGAGGACCGGCTCGCCGCCGTGGACGCCCTGCTGGTGCTGGCGGCGCGCGGGCAGCTCGACGCGGCCCGGATGGGCGCGGATCTGGGGCAGTTGGTGCGACGCGGGGCCGTGAAGCCGTCGCGGCTCGTGGAGTCGGCGCGTACGGCTGCGGCCACGGGGGCGAACGCCGCCATCTGGGAGATGCTCCGGCACACCCTGCCCGTCCTGCTCGCGGACCTCGCATCGGATGGAGCTACCGGTGGGGCGACCGGGGCTGCGGCCGACGGCGCTGCCGGTGGGGCGACCGCGCCTCCACGCGGCCTCGCGGATCTCATTGCGGTCGCCGCGGAGTGCGCCGAGCGAACGGGGGCACGCGAGGAACTGCCGCACCTGGCGCGGGCAGCGGACCGCCGTGGCTCGTCCCGGCTGGTGACCCAGGCCCGGCGCCTGCGCAGCGCGTTGGCGGCCGCCTGACCCGACGAGAAGGTAAAAAACAATACAAAAGGGTTCTTTACCGCCCGGTCACAAAGCGTTCGTGATCACGCAACACCGTTCCTTCACAGTGGGTGCATGAGTCGAGACATATCTGATGTGACGCGCGCGCAGTCCGGACGTTCTGGCCACCCCTGGCGGAGGAACGTCGCCCAGGTCGCGGAACTCTTCACGGCGGGGTTCCACTCATGGTGGTCACGCCGCCACGGTCACGCGCCTCCGACGGGCGATACCGGTGCCCGGCCGCGCTCCGACGCGCAGGCCGGGCTGCCGGACCGGTCGCCGGAGACGTCCGTGACGGTGTCCGATGAGGGCGCCCTCTGGCGGATGCGGACGACGGTGCAGGACGAGCCGGGGTCGCTGGCCGCGCTGTGCACGGCCCTCGCCGGGCAGCGGGTGGACATACTGAGCCTGCAGACGCATCCGCTGGCCGAGGGCACGGTGGACGAGTTCCTGCTCCGTGCGCCCGGCGGGCTCACGGCGGCCGACATCTCCCGTGCGGTCTCGGAGGCCGGCGGTTCCGGGACCTGGATCGAGCGGGCCGACGCCCACGACCTGGTGGACGCGCCGACGCGGGTGCTGGGCCTGGCCACCCGTACCGCCCTGGACGCCGCCGAACTGCCTTTGGCGCTGCGGCAGTTGCTCGGACGGTGCACCATCCGCTCCCTGCCCGCAGTGCCTGCCGTGGGCGCAAGGGGACCCGAACCGGTCCCGGTGGAGGGTGCGCTCGAGGACACGGTGATGCGGCTGCGGGCGCCGGAAGGCGGAGTGATCACCGTGGAGCGGCCGTATCTGCCGTTCACCCCGACCGAGTTCGCGCGGGCGCGGGCCCTCGTGGAGCTGGATGCCCGGCTCGGGCCGCGCGTGCCGGGCAGCCAGGACGTGCTGACGCTGCCCGAGGGCAACGACATCACGGTGCGGCGGGCGGACACCGGTGACGTTCGGGCCGCGAAGGAGATGCACGAGCGGTGCTCGACGCGGACGCTCGGGATGCGGTACCACGGGCCGGTCGGTGACGCGGACCGGTATCTCAACCACCTGCTCAGCCCCCGCTTCGGCCGCACGCTCACCGTGCAGACGGCGTCGGGCCGCATCGTCGGGCTCGGTCACCTGCTGTGGGACGGCGACGAGACGGAGGTCGCGCTACTCGTCGAGGACGCCTGGCAGCGGCGCGGCATCGGCAGCGAGTTGCTGCGCAGGCTGGTGGGGATGGCGGTCGAGGCGGGCTGCGAGAGCGTGTACGCCGTGACGCAGTCGTCCAACACCGGCATGGTCGCCGCGATGCGCGCCCTGGGCCTCCCCCTCGACTATCAGATCGAGGAGGGGACCCTGGTGATCACGGCCCGCCTGGGTGCGTCGCCGGTTGAGCCGGAGGGGGCCGTGGGGGTTGTGGGGCACGTGTCGAGTTCGGGTGAGTGGCGGCGACCCGAGGCGCCGTAGAGGCTACTGGCGGGGGGCGCGGCCGGGGGCGCGGGGGGCCCGCCGCCCCCCCCGCCGACACCGCGCGAGGCGCGCGCCCGGCGCGCCCGAGGGGGGGCCCCCCCCCCCCCCCCGCGCGGGGGCGC